>NZ_JBQWRH010000019.1:0-130588 GCF_052545115.1 Nocardia glycosmidis
TGACCTCCGTCGTTTTCCCGGGCTGTCACGGTCGGGTAGTGCCCACCATGGCGGGACCTTCGCCCCGGTGCAGCGGCAGCCTGCGCGGCGCACGCTCGGCGCGCGAGGAAATGACGCCTGATCTTGCGCCCCCACGACACGCCCTACGGCGGAACCGAGCAGCGGAGCCGGACGGTGACCATGGTCCCGTCAGCCCGGGCATGAGGTCTCTCACCGAGCGGGACGCGTGCGAGGAGGCTTCTCGATATGAACCAGGAAGAACCCCGCATCGCGATTGTCTACGCGACGGAACAGGGATCGACCCGCGATATCGCCGAGTTCATCAGCGACGAACTGGCGGGCCGCGACGCGATTGTCGAGCTCGCCGATATCGACCATGCCCCCGACTTGTCCCGTTTCGACACACTCGTACTGGGTAGCGCCGTGCACGACATGGATTTCCTACCCGCCGCCACCGAGTACGTGCACGCCCACCGCGACGAGCTGTCCAGCCGCAACGTCTGGCTGTTCAGCGTGGGACTCGCCCCGGCCCTGCGCGGGCCGATCGGCCGCGCTGCCGGTCGGTTCGTACCGAAGAAGATCGCCACATTGCGCGATTCCATCGCGGCACGCGACTACCACGCGTTCGCAGGACGTTACGAACGCGCGGGTATCTCCCCGCACACCCGTATCCTCTACCGGCTTATGGGCGGCGGCCACTACGGGGACCTGCGCGACTGGGCGGCGATCCGCGCGTGGACGGACACCATCGCCCAGAGTCTGCGGCTGCCGAAGTCCCACTCCACAACGATTCACCCGTGATAGGCGCACCCATGAGCTATCACCGCGACCCCCTCGCACCAGCGGTCCACACGGCGCACGAGTGGCTGCGCGCCATCGTCGAAGGACTCGCCACCGAGGACCGGGCATTCGCGCACCGCGCGCTGCGCGCCTGGCTGCACTCGGTGCGTGACCGCATCAATGTCGACTCGGCCGCCCACCTGGCCGCCCAATTGCCCGAACTGCTGCGCGGAATCTTCTACGAGGGCTGGGTTCCCGCCCATGTGCCGGTCTCGCACGACGTGCCCTCGTTCCTCGACCAATTCGCGCAGGAGGCAGGCGTTTCGGAGGACGAGGCGGCCGCGCTCGCCGGCGCGGTCACCGATGTGCTCGCCGACTTGTTCTCCGCCGGACAGCTCGACCACGTCTTCGCGCTGCTGCCGGATGATCTGCGGCGCATCCTGCTGGGCAGCGAACTCGCCGGTACGTTGCAGGCCGACGTCGTCACCCAGCCGGAACCGTCTCGCTTCGACGAATTCGACAACCGGCTGCGCGCGCTGTCCGACGCTGTGGCAGTGCTCGGTCGGGGGTTGGAGAAGCAGCCCGGCGGCCAATCGCATGACACGGCACAAGTATCCGCCGCCCAGCAGGTGCATCCGATCTTACTCACCGAAGGACTGACCGATTCGGGGACACCAACCGCTGATCGGCCCGGTCACCGGGAAGGTGTTTCGTGACCATCCCAGACACAGCGCGATTCGTACCCGCCCTCGCGGTCACCACCAGTGGGCTCGAGCCGGCGGGTGCGGCGCGCATAAACGGCTCGACTCCGCCCACACAGCAACGCCGACCATGGAGAAAACCGGGCGGCCTGACCACGCTGGACGGCATGGGGTGATACGTCAAACATTTCCGCTCGGCCGGATCTCCAGGATTCGCATCGGCGCCCACTGGTCGGCGCTGGTCACGGTCGGACTGTTCACCTGGATCCTGGGCTCTTACCTGACCGGCACGGCCGCCACGGCCGCAGTATGGGCCACAGCGGTCATCGGTGCCATCATGCTGTGCGCCGCGCTACTAGCGCATGAGCTCGCGCATTCGATAGTCGCGCGCCGCAACGGGGTCCGGGTCGAGCGGGTCGTGCTGTGGCTGCTCGGCGGTGTTTCCGAATTGACCGAAGAACCTCGGGACGCGCGGACCGATCTGCGCATCGCCGTGGCCGGACCCCTCACCAGCCTGGCGATCGCCGTCGTCGCGTTCCTCGCAGCCGCTGCCAGCGCGGCGGTGGACCCGGACGGGCCGATCACCGCTGTCCTGGTGTGGCTGGCCGCCATGAATGCGGTGCTGGGATTGTTCAACCTGCTGCCCGGCGCGCCCCTCGATGGTGGCCGCGTCTTGCGTGCCGCGATCTGGTGGCGCACCGGTGACCGGTTGCGTGCGGCGACCTGGGCCGCGCGCAGCGGGCAATTTCTCGGGACCTTGCTGCTGATGATCGGTCTCGCCGAATTGATCCTTTTCGGACATCTCGGCGGGCTGTGGCTGATGTTGCTGGGCTGGTTCCTGCAGTCCGCGGCATTCGCGGAACTCACCGTTGCCGGCCTGCGACATCGGCTGGGCGACAGCAAGGTCAGCGACGTGATGACGGCCCGTCCGATGGCGATTCCGGCGGCCTGGTCGATTACCGAACTGCTGCACTCGGACGCGGTGGCCAGCGGTCATCGGGTTTTCCCCGTGGTCGATGGTGCCGGTCATCCGATCGCTGTCGTGGCCTGGTCGGATCTCGCGGCGGTTGCCGAATCGGCACGCGCTACCACGCCGGTAGGCCGGGCCGCCCGCTCGCTACCCGCCGGGGCGATCGCCCGGGAAGACGAGCCGCTCGGCGATGTCGCGTCCCGGGCGGTGCTTCGGCCCAACTTGGACGCGGTCGCCGTCGTCGACGCCGCCGGCACGCTGATGGGGCTGATCACCTCGACCGATCTGGTCCTCGCCTGCGATCGCTCCGCCCTGGGCCTGCCACTGCGAATCAGTGGGCGCCAGCGTCTTCCGTCGGTCATCGACGAGAGAAGTACGCCATGACCTCTGCGCCGGTCATCCTGGACGAACCGCAGCCGATCTTCCCGTGACCGTCGCGAGGCCGGTCGCGCGCTGGCCGGGCTGCTCGAGCACTATCGAGGCGATCCGGACGTGATCGTGCTCGGCCTCGCACGCGGCGGTGTGCCCGTCGCCTGGGAAGTCGCCGCCGCACTCGGCGCACCGCTGGACACGCTCATCGTGCGTAAGCTCGGCGCTCCGGGGAACCCGGAGTTCGCGATCGGCGCAATGGCCGCAGGCGGCCGGATGGTGGTGAACGACGACATGATTCGGGGGTTGCGTCTCACGGCCGAACAGGTGCGCGGTATCGCCCGTGCCGAGGCACGCGAATTGGCCCGCCGCGCGGCTGCCTATCGGGGTGGCCGACCACCCCTGGATGTCGCCGGTCGGACCGTTATTCTCGTCGACGACGGCCTGGCCACAGGCGCGAGCATGTTCGCCGCCGTCGAGGCGATCGGCATGGGCGAGCCGAAGCGGATCGTCGTCGCCGTTCCGGCGGCTCCGGAATCCACCTGCCGAGAATTCGGGGCCTTGGTCGACGAAATGGTGTGTGCGACACCGGAAACGTACCCCACCGGGCTGTAGGGAGCGGTCGGAGGTGGCCTTCAGGCGCTGCTGCATTCCCTCCAGTGCCGCCCACACTGCAGCGGTGCGGAGCAGCGCCGGATCAGTGCGGGGTGGGGGCGTGGTCGAGCGAGTCGATGGCGGCTTGGAGTTTGACACCGGCTTGGGCGGCGATGGGTTGCAGTGCCGGTTCGTCGGTGACCTGAACCATGAGTTGAGGGTTCATCGCCTCGACGATGATGGTGGTGGTGTCGGAGGTGGGGTCGCGGCGCACGATGACGTTGCAAGGCAGCAGCAGTCCGATCTGGCGGTCGATGCTGACGGCCTGGTGGGCCAGGGGTGGGTTGCAGGCGCCGAGGATGAGGTAGTCCTCCATGTCCTCGCCGAGTTTGGCTTTGAGGGTGGCGCGCATGTCGATTTCGGTGAGAACGCCGAATCCCTGCTGCAACAGCGCGTTTCGGGTGCGAGCGACGGCTTCGTCGAAGCTGGTGTGCAGTGTGGTGGACAAGCCCAGGTTCATGAAATTCGTGCCTTTCTGTGCGCGGGGTTGGTCGTCGGTAGGACTGCGGATGGGCCGGCGAAGTCGTTCAAGCCAGGGCGAGGAACAGTTTTTCCAGCTCCTCCACGGTCATCGGGCTCGTGCCGTCGGCGGTGTCGCCGGTGAGGCATTCGCGCAGTCCGGTGGCGACGATCTTGAATCCGGCGCGGTCGAGCGCGCGCGAGACCGCGGCCAGCTGAGTGACGACGTCTTTGCAGTCGCGTCCTTGTTCGATCATGGCGATGACGCCGGCGAGCTGGCCGTGAGCGCGGCGCAGCCTGTTGAGTACTTCGGTGATCGCGGTGTCGTCGCCGACCATGGTGTGCCTCCTCGTGTCGTGGACCCTTCCCAACATACCCCACGGGGTATACCGGGAAGAGTGGGTGAGGTCAGTGGTGGGCGAAGTTGATCGTCGGCAGGAGCTTGCGCAGCCACGCCGGGTGACCACCAGGCATGATGCCCGGTCAGGCGCAGGGTGACCGGTAGCAGGGCGAGTCGCACCACAGTCGCGTCGAGCAGGACTGCGACGCCGAGGATGACGCCCATCTCCTTCGGCGGTAGTGGCTGGGCCAGGGTGAAGGAGAAGAACACCGCGACCATGACCCCGGCGGCAGCGAAGATCACCAGCCTGGAGTGAGCCCGGCCGTCGACGTGGGCGATTTTGGGGTCGCCCGAGCGTTCGTAGTGTTCCTTGGCGGTGGCCAGGAGGAACACTGTGTAGTCCATCGCGATGGCGAAGATCCGACAGGCTGACCAGCACCGTCAATCCCGACAGCGCTACCGCCTTGCCCGCGGCGCCCATGGTCTCGGCCACCACCGCTCCCAGTCGCGCCAGCGGGCCACCCGCCACCTGCCCTGCGCTCTTCGGTCTGATCATCGTCTCCGTCATTGCCGCACCGCCGCGTCCGCCAGGCTTGTCGTCGACTCCACGCCATCTCCTTCCGTACCCCAGGGGGTATAATTCGTAATACCCCAGGGGGTATGCCCGGCGGAGCGCGGTGGCGTGCCACACATCCCTTTCCCCGAGCCCGGCGGGCTGCCGCTATGGACGAACGCTATGAAGGAGGAACACCGGTGGCAGAGATCGATCTATACGTGGATCCGATATGTCCGTTCGCGTGGGTGAGCGCGCGATGGCTGCTCGACAGCGCGGGCGAACAGCACACGATCACTCTCAGGCAGATGAGCCTGGCAGTACTCAACGACGGTCAAACCGTCGACGCCGACCACGAACCGATGATCACCCGCTCACGACGGATCGGGCGCGTGTTCGCTGCTACCAGCAAGTGTCACGGGCCCGACACGTTCGCACCGCTCTACCTGGCGCTGGGCGCCCGACTGCACCCACGCGGGCCGCACACCGACGACGACGCGGCCGTCGCGGCCGCGCTCTCCGCGACCGGCCTCGACCCCGCGCTCATTGCGGCGCTCGACGACCCTGACCACGACGCCGCGGTCGCTATCGGCCACCGCGCCAGTCAGACCGCGCTCGGCGGGCGCGGAGGCAGCCCGATCATCGCCGTCGACGGCCGCGGCTTCTCCGGTCCCGTGCTCACAGCACCACCGCACCCGAGCCGCGCGGCCGGCCTGCTGCAAGCGCTGCTCACCGCCGCGACCACCCCCGGATTCGCCGCCCTGCACCGCCCTTACCAGGGCCCGCCCGCCTTCACTGTCCCCGAGGACGATCGCTGATGTGCTATCCCGTACCGTGCCGCAGCTGCGGCAAAACCACCTGGGCCAGCTGTGAAGGTCAGGTCGTTCTTTTCGGCCGTGGTCAACAAGCTGTCCGGCTGCTGCGGGCTCACTGCGATCAGGCCGATACCGCGTTCGGCCAGTGCCGGTACGAGCTGTTCCTGGTAGGCGCGCAGCGCCAGATTGCAGTAGGGCACCACGGCGCCCCGGTAGGTGACGACGACCGTCGGCCGCCCTCCCAGGGCCGCGCGCAACGTGATCGGGTTGCCGTGGACGTCGACCTCCTCGACACCCGCGGCCAGCAACGGGTTCTTGCGCGGTTTGCGGGGTGCCTCGACGCGCTCGCGCGCGGTGCGGATCGCTGTTGGGCCACGAATGTTCCTCCTACCAACTGGATTTGCTGATACCGGGCAGTTCGCCGCGATGGGCCATCTCGCGGAGGCGAACTCGCGACAGCCCGAACTTGCGCAGGTGTCCGCGAGGGCGGCCGTCGATGGTGTCCCGGTTGCGCAGCCGGGTCGGGCTGGCGTCGCGGGGCAGTCGCTGTAAGGCCAGCTGGGCCTGCGCCCTTACCTCCAGGGTCACGCTGGGATCGCGTGCGACCGAGCGTAATTCGGCACGCCGTCGCGCATAGCGGGCCACGACCAGCCGACGCTGATCGTTCTTCACGATCTTCGACTTCTTCGCCATCAGCGGTCCTCGCGGAAGTCGACGTGGCGGCGCACGATCGGGTCGTACTTGCGCAATATCAGACGGTCGGGGTCGTTGCGCCGGTTCTTGCGGGTGACGTAGGTGTAGCCGGTGCCCGCCGTCGAGCGAAGCTTGACGATCGGCCGGAATTCGGTGCTCTTGGCGGCCATCAGATCCGCTCCCCGCGCGCTTGCAGCCGGGCGACCACGGCGTCGATGCCGTCACGGTCGATCACCTTGATGCCCTTGGCCGACACGGTCAGTGTGACCCGGCGGCCGAGGCTGGGCGCGAAGTAGGTCTTGCGCTGGATGTTGGGGTCCCAGCGCCGGCTGGTGCGGCGATGCGAGTGCGAGACCGTCTTGCCGAATCCGGGTGTGCGCCCGGTCACCTGGCAGTGCGCCGACATGACACACTCCTTCCTGTTGAAAATCATTTTCGACAACTGTTCTCCGGCACTGTACGCTCGATCGACGGATATTGAAAATGATTGTCGAAAGGAGTGGGGTGGACACCAGGACGCCCGTGATCGTGGTCGCCGGTACTGCCGGCCTGGTTCGCCAACTCGGTGAGGCGCTGCTTCAGCCCGGAACGGTGCTGGTCGAGCACGATCTGACGCTGCTGCGCGAGGGAGTGGTCACCCGGACGCTGACCACGATCGACCGTGAGCAACTGACCCTGGTGGAGTTGGCGCACGGATGTGTGTCGTGCACGCTGCGCAAGGACCTGCTCCCGCTGCTGCGCACACTGTCCGATCGCACGTCGGTGACGCGCATCGTGCTGCTGCTGGATCCGGCGCTCGAACCAGCAGAGATCTGCGAGGCCATCGACCACGTGGTGGTCACCGGTATCTCGGGCCGCGTTGATGCGCCGGCCGGACACGATGTTCGGGTCGCGGCGGTGCTCGCCGCGGTGGATGCCACCACCTGGCTGGCGGACGCGACAGGTGATGACACCCTGGCCGACCACCTGGGTGGCGACGACGACCGCACCGTGGCCCAGGTTGCGATCGCGCGGGTGCAACACGCCGACGCCGTGGTGCTGTTCGGCGAGCCGGACCCGCTGGACGTTGCCGTGCTGACCGCGGTCCTGCAACGCCTCGCCCCGACCGCGGCGCGGCACTGGAGCACCGGTGGCCCCGATGTCGGCGCGATCCTCACGGCCCTGCCCGAGCAGCGCGTCGACCGCGGGTTCGATCCGCACGCACCGCTGCTGGCCGGCGGGCCCCCGCTGGAGGTCGACGCCGGTGTCCGCCTGGTCGAGTTCACCGCGCAACGGCCCTTCCACCCCGAACGCCTGCACGAGGCCGTCGACGCACTGCTGGACGGCGTCGTCACCGCCCGTGGCCGGGTATGGCTCGCAACCCGGCCACGCCATGTGTTGTGGCTGGAATCTGCCGGCGGCGGGCTGCGCATCGGTCCCGCCGGCATCTGGCTGGCCGCGATGACGCCGCATGAGCAGGAGGCCGAGGATCCGCAGCGGCGCGCTCTGGCCGCACTGAACTGGCACCCACGCTTCGGTGACCGGCACTCCTGGCTGGTGGTGCTGGTGCACCACGCCGACCCCAGCGAGATCGAGCGCGCCCTGCAATCGGCGCTGGTCACCGACGACGAACTGCGGCGACCGGATTCGTGGCAGAACCTCGCCGACCCATTCGGCGAATGGCACGAAGACCCTTGCGTCACCGCCGAATCCACCCCGTTATCGCCCGCACGAGAAGGAGAACAACTGTCGTGAAAACCGGCATCCACCCCGACTACCACCCGCTGATCGTCGAGGACTCCAGCACCGGAACGCGTTTCCTCACCCGTTCCACCGCGACCAGCGATCGCACCGCGACCTGGACCGACGGCAACACCTACCCGCTGGTCGTGGTCGACGTGACCTCGGATTCGCACCCGTTCTGGACCGGCGCCAACCGAGTGCTGGACAAAGCGGGCCGCGTGGAGAAGTTCGAGCAGCGCTTCGGCCGCCGCGTACGCCCCGGTAAAGGGGCCTGATCACCATGGCCGTACCCAAGCGCCGCAAATCCCGGTCGAACACCCGGCACCGCCGATCACAGTGGAAAGCGACCGCGCCCCAGCTGATTCCCGTGACTGTCAACGGGGTGGTACGCCGGGTGCCGCCGCGTCTGGTCGCCGCGGTGAAGCGCGGCCTGATCGATCTCGACCGGCTGTGACCGATACCCGCCTGCCGGTGACGGTGCTGTCCGGCTTCCTCGGGGCCGGGAAAACCACACTGCTCAACCACATTCTGGCCAACCGGGAAGGCCGCCGCGTCGCGGTCATCGTCAACGACATGAGCGAGGTGAACATCGACGCGGCGCTGGTCGCCGGTCAGGGACATCTCGACCGCACACAGGAGAAGCTGGTCGAACTCACCAACGGCTGTATCTGCTGCACGCTGCGGGAAGACCTGATCGAGGCGGTCGAAAAGCTGGCCACCGCAGATCGATTCGACAATCTCGTCATCGAGTCCACCGGGATCTCCGAGCCGATGCCGGTCGCGGCGACCTTCGACTGGGAGTTCGAGGACGGCTTCTCCCTAGCCCGGCTGGCCAGGCTCGACACCATGGTGACCGTCGTCGACGCCTCGACCTTCCTCACCGAGGTAGCGCACGGCCCATCGCTGGCCGAGCGCGACCTGGCGGTGGGTGAGGGTGACCAGCGCGGTATCGCCGACCTGCTGGTCGACCAGGTGGAATTCGCGGACGTCCTGCTCCTCACGAAGACCGACCTCGTCAGCCCGCAGGGGGCCGGCGCGGTCGAAGCCACGCTGCGCCGGCTGAATCCGACCGCGGACCTGCACCGGATCCAGCGCGGCCGGGTCGATCTGGCCGCCGTGCTCGACACCGGCCGCTACAACCCGGTCCTTGCCGCTGAAACACCCGGATGGGCCGAGGAATCGACCGGCGGGCACACCCCGGAAACCGAGGAATACGGCATCCGGAGCTATACCTACCGCTCCGAACGCCCGTTTCACCCGGCCCGGCTCGGGCAGGTCCTCGATGGCCTGCGCGGAGTGCTGCGCAGCAAAGGTTTCTGCTGGATCGCCAGCCGCCCCGAGTTCGCGGCGATCTGGTCTCAGGCGGGCCCGAACCTGACCTTCGAACCCGGCGAGTATTGGAGCACCGCCGCCGAGAAGCCCGGCCAAGAGCTGGTGTTCATCGGCATCCGCCTCGACATCGACCGCCTCCGAGGCGCACTCGACGCGGCACTGCTCACCGACACCGAACTCGCGGACGGACCGCACGCGTGGCGTGGCTATCGGGACCCGTTCCCCACCTGGTCCGACATCCACGATCACATGTGACCACTCGCTACCGCCACATCCATTCCTTGCGTCGACACCGGTAGGCCCGCGGCAAGACTCTGACGCCGGGGTGCTGTCACAGACCGGCGTCACAGTCTCACCGCGCCTTTGGATCGGACGATCGCCCTGCCGCGTCAGGAGACCACTCCGGTCACCTTGTTCAAGGTCACCGTTTGGTGGTTGCTGTACTCGGCCGGTCCGTGCAGCGAGTTCTCCGCACCGATGCCCGACCGCTTGTGCCTACCGAACACCTGGTGCGGCGAGTACCGCCGAACCGACCGCCGCTTCACCGATGCAGTGGGCGATTGGCAACGTCACGGGCGTACAACCATGAGATACCGAAGGAATTCCACTACACCACCTTCCGCTCGTCGGCCAGGCTCGTCGTGACCACTCGGGACAGCGTGGCCGCAAGTTTGCGGATAGCAGGTCCGGCCTGACTGATCTGCGGCGCCCCGGTATTGGCTGCGACCGAGATCGCACCCACCACCGTGTCATGTCCCACGAAAATCGGCGCTGCAACACAAGCGATACCAGCTCGCGACTCCTCATTTTCGAATCCGATTCCCGTCCGACGAATCCCAGCAAGCTGCGCGCGCAGCAGAGTGGGACGGGAGATCGTGTGCGGTGCCTGCGGAACTAGTCCCATAGCGATCACGCTGTCCACAGTTTGCGCCGGTGAGAACGCCAGAAGCGTCTTTCCGAGTGCAGTGCAATACGCTGGTCCTCGCGAACCGGGCTGAGACGGAATCTCCACCGAACTCTGGCTTGCGATCTTCTCCAAGATCAAGGTGCGGGTACCGGCGAGCACTGCCAGATGCACAGCACCATGCGTAAGCCCATACAGATCACTCATGAACGGCAACGCGAGATCACGCAAGGGGTGGTGGCTCCGTGCGATAAGCCCGAGTTCGGCCAGCTGAGCACCCAGCCGATACCCGAGGTCAGTCCGCTCGAGCGCACGCCAACCCACCAGAGTCCTGGCGATCCGCAAGACAGTCGGTTTCGGCATATCAGTGCGCCGGGCGAGTTCCGCCAATGTCAGACTGCGATCTTCCGGGCGGAACGTATCGAGGAGCAAGAACGCGCGGTCCAACGTCCCTACCGGAGAACCCGTTCGGCGTGAATCTTCCAGCGACATCTGTTGTAACTCCCTGCGTCCTCAAAGGTATTCTCGATCGTGGCAAAAAGAGACAGGCCCGACATCCGTTGAATTACCTACCGCACCTACCGAACGCACGACCAGGACGTCGCGTCCGCAAGGTCTCGAGAGGCGTTGGTAGGTGCGATCCGTGAGAGATCGAATCGGAAACCTGCCGGCGGACCTGACCAGCTTCATCGGCCGTCATCGCGAGGTCGCGGAGGTTCGCACGCACCTATCGGCATCACGGCTGGTGACCTTGACCGGTGCCGGTGGTGTCGGGAAGACACGACTGGCGATCAAAGTCGCGGACGGCTCGCGCCGAGCTTTTCGCCACGGCGTGTGGTTCATCGAACTGGCCGCGCTCGATGACAGCGCACTCGTGGCGGAAACAGTGGCCACCGCGCTCGGGGTGGTACAGCAGAGCAGCAGGGAGCCGTTGCCGCAGCTCCATCATTACCTTGCCGACAAACACCTTCTTGTTGTACTCGACAACTGCGAGCACCTCGTCCACGCGTGCGCAGAGCTCGTTGACGACCTTCTCAAGGCTGCACCATGGGTGCGGTTCATGGTGACCAGCCGCCAATCCCTGGGCCTGTTCGGGGAGCGCATCTTCACTGTCCCGCCGTTGACGACTCCACGTCCCGGCACGGGCTCGGACGCGGCATTACTGGATCAGTTCGACTCGGTGGCGCTGCTGCGCGCTCGTGCCGTCGACCACGCTCCGCAGTTCGAGGTCACGGAGGAGAACTGCGACTCGGTGGCCCGTCTGTGTGAACGCCTGGACGGTATTCCGCTGGCCGTCGAGCTCGCCGCTGCCCGGCTACGCAGCTTGTCAGCGAACGAGGTCCTCGAGCGGCTGGATCACCGTTTCGATCTGTTGACCAGCGGCAGCAGCGCGGCGCCACCGCGACAGCAGACGCTGCGGGCGCTCATCGACTGGAGCTACGCGTTGTGCTCGGTCAAGGAGCAGACGTTGTGGGCGCGCCTGTCGGTCTTTTCCCGCAGTTTCGCTCTCGATTCGGTTGAGGAGGTGTGCTCAGGTGACAGCCTGGTCGGAGGCGAGATGATCGATCTTCTCGATGGGCTTGTCCGCAAGTCCATCGTGATCGCCGAATTCACTGGTGGACGTGCACGATACCAACTTCTCGAGACGGTCCGCGAATACGGTGCGGACCGGCTCGCAGCGGCTGGAGAACGCGAGCGTCTCCGCCTAGCCCATCAAGACCATTTCCATCGCCTGGCCGAACAGAGCTTCGAACAATGGTTCGGCCCCAACCAGGCAACCTGGTTAGAGCGCGTCCGAGCCGACCATGCCAACCTCGCGAGCGCGTTCGACCGCTACATCGAGTCCGGCCGGGCGGACCGGGCATGTGCTCTGGCAGCGGCGCTCCAGTGGTATTGGATCGCGGGGGGCAGACTCGGCGAGGCACGCCGTTGGCTCAATCAGGCGTTGTCCCTGACCAGCGAGCCCAGCCCGGCCCGGGCGAACGCGATGTGGGTCGATGCACACCTCGCACTGCTCCGGGGAGACGTGTCCGCAGCTCGAGCGCGGTTGGACAGCGTCGAGGAGTTGATGCCGATCGTCGATGCGCCGAAACTGCGCGGCGACATCGCCCAGCTGCGAGGTATGGCCGCGCTCTTCGCCGGGGACTTGACCGAGGCCAGGAATCGGTACGAACGCGCTATCCAGCGCCACGAGAACCATGGTGAGACCACCGGCGTGGTGTTCGCGGCGTTTCAGTTGGCGGTCGTTTACGCGTTCGCCGGCGAGTTCGTCCGGGCGGCCGCACTGTGCGAGAAGTCGCTGTCACTGAGTGCACGCTACGACGAGCGCTGGGCAGCGTCGTACACGTTGTGGGCGCTGGCATTGAAAAAGTGGCTCGATTGGGACTTCACCGGTGCGACGGAACTGGCGAACGACAGTCTCCGGATCAAGCTCGAATTTCGCGACGTCCTGGGCAATGCGTACGTAATCGAGCTGCTGTCCTGGATCGCCGCTTCAGAAGGCCGGTACGCGGAAAGCGCACGATTGCTGGGGACAGCCGGTGCAATCTGGGACAACCTCGGAACGTCGATGGCGGCTTTCAGCTCCCATCTGGCCGCCTGCCACACAGCCACCAAAACCCGTGTCCACGACGCGCTCGGCGAGCGGCGCGCTGGTTCCTTGATAGCAGAAGGAGCAAGGCTAGGCGCCGAAGAGGTAGTGCTGAGGGCGACCGGCACAGCGGAGACGCAGAAACCTTCGAGCCAGGTTGCTGGTTCCCGGCTCACCGACCGCGAGCTGGAAGTCGCGCGGCTCGTGGCCAAGGGCATGACGAACCGGGAGATAGCGGCCAACCTGGTGCTGTCCAGCCGGACGATCGACAGCCACGTCCAACACATCCTCGCCAAGCTCGGGTTCCACACCCGCAGCCAGATTGCCGGTTGGATAGCCGGTGCGGTCGATCCTGCGCACCACCCAGACTGAGCTTGCCGTCTAACCTGGCGTCTTGACTCGGTGCCCTTGTTTGTGGTGTACCGGAAGGACTCTTCCGCCCGAGCAAGACCTACACGTATTCACAGGATCGAGCCGTTCGCGAAAGTCGCCCTGATCTCACCGAGCCAACTGAGCTCGGCGCGTATGCGAGCTCCCGATGGCACGGAAACCGTTGGTCCGAGCGCACCGGAAAGGATGATCTCGCCGGCGCGCAGCGGCTCGCCGAACTCGCGCGCGGTGCGCGCCAGCCAGGCCAGCGCGTTCAACGGGTCACCGAAGCACGCGGCGCCGGTACCCTCGGAAACCAGTTCGCCGTCGGCGTGCATCCGCATGATCACTTCGCACGGTTCGAACCGGTTCAGCGACAGCGCCTGCTTGGCCAATAAGAAGAGTCCACTCGATGCGTTGTCCGCGATCGTGTCCGTGATCGCGACATCCCAGCCCGCAATACGGCTGTCCAGGATCTCTAGTGCCGCGACCGCGTAGCCCGTTCCGGCGCGCACCTGTGCGTAATCGAGCTCCCCCTCGGCTAGGTCGCGCTCGAGCACGAACCCGATCTCGGCTGCAGCAGTCTGTCGGAAGGCACCTCCGCACTGCCCGAAACGTCCATATCGGCAAGTAGCGCACCGTAGAAGGGCTGATCCGCACCGGACTGAACCTGCACTGAATGCGCCGGCCAGCCGATCTTGCGACCGACCACAACACCGCTGGCGGCTTCTCGCCGACGGGTGACTTCCCGCTGTGCCGCGTATGCGGCTGCGACGTTGTCCGCGCCCAGCATGTTTCGCACGGGTGGAGTCTGTTCTGCCCACCGCTGTGCCCAAGTATCGGCACATCGCTGGGTCGTCGTCACGGACGACTCGCTGGGAGCCACCGCCCAGGCTCACGGCTGGTCGGTGGCTCCCAGCGAGCGGCCTCCGGCCGACCCGACTCGACTCGATGCGCACGTTGACCTGCTTTATGGTCGTGAACGCCTCGAGCATGCCTTCGAGCGAAAACTCCCTCTCGACCGATGCTGCTCTGTTTCAGGCCGCCGTAGGACTGGCCCACCACCTGGCCGCCGGCCTCATTGACCTGGATCCAGCCCGACTCCACCCGGCCAGCGGCCGCCAGCACACAGTTCAGGTCGTTGCACCACAGGTACGCCGCGAGCCCGTAATGGGACTCGTTGGCCATCGCGATGACCGCGTCGTCGGTGCGCCACGGGATCGCGACGATGACCGGGCCGAAGGGGGCCACCTGATCGTCCGTCCTTGGGTTCGGAGGGTAGTTATGTTTTGTTGCGACCCATGCGAGTCAGGTGTGGCTTGAATCGTTGGCCGACGTCCTCAGATAGGTGTCACGAGCAGAGTCTGTACGCGGTGTGTGTCGTAAACGACCCGCCGCTGGCTGAGGAGCAAGCCCCCGTTGGCTTCAACCAAATGGTCGAAAGTCCGTCCGGTCTGGTAGATTTTGCTTTCCCCGTCGCTGAGGGTCTGAACGACCACGTAATTCGCCGTCGCCTCAAAACCGCTGTCGGTGGCGGCTACCTGCAGCGCACTGTGGAAGTGCCGGTATACGTGCGGGCCGTAAATGTTCGCTTCGCGCTGGGCCCGGACACGGTCGTGCATCATGTCGCGCCCCCGGCACAGCATCAGCGCGATCGGGAGGTCGGCGTCCCAGTTCTCCCTCGGCCGGATCGAGTACGTCGCGTCCGGAGTGAAGAAATCGGGCCAATTTTCGAGATCGTCGTCATCTATGCAACGCTCATACGCGGAAAGAAACTCGTCGACACGCAACCGAATCAACAGGCGTTCTGAAAAACTCATCGTTGGGAAGGTGGCCGATACAATCATGACGCGGGCCACATCAGATTGCGGTAACCAGCCCAGAAATTCCTGATCAACCCTTCGGTAATGCTGGAACGGCGCGCTTCCTCGGGGCTGCTCTCCTGGCCCATGAGAATCGACGAATGAGCTTCTGGCGTTGACGTCACGACCCGCTGAACCAGTTCGGTCGCCTCGGTGTCTTCCATCGATATGTAGCCCGAAGGGCCGACCAGGTTTGCCTGCAGCACACGCATCTCGCGAAGCTCCTCGTCATCATCGGCGTATCCGAAATAGTGAAATACAAGCTCGAAGCTGTCCGGCCCCTTTGGTAGCAGTTGCCGGCATGCGAGCGTATTGTGAATCTGCTGCAGGACCAAGCTGGGAAAGATCGACTGAATACAATTGGAGATCGGCTCGTCGAATTCTTGACGCATTCGGAGAACTTCTGGATCACGCAAAGTCATCCTCGAGTTATACGTGCGCAATTTTTCCGCGGTATAAGCAGATGCGTCGTCCGGATCCCCCTTGGGCATGCTGGTCACCACCGAGTGCAGACCGTGCCTCTCATCAGAGATCGCCCGCGCATCCATGGTAGCTCGCACAATATTGAAGGTGGCATGGAAGAGATGCAGGAGGCTGGCATGATAGGGGTCCTTGATATTCTCGAAGTACAGCTTCCAGTTCGAACGAGAGAACTGCCGGGCACAGCCTAGGTAGACGAGCTCCCGACCGGCGAGCAGCCGGTCCAGCCACGGTGTCATCTGTGGACCGAGATAATCCACCAACGTCGGGGCCGCAGGATCCATGCTTCCGAACACCAGCCCGTGATACGTTTCGACTCGCAACACCTGAAGCCCGTACTTCTTCTCTTCGAAATCCTTTGGCATGCCGTTATGGCCGCCGAGCCCACGCCTGAACGGCACGCCGCGCAGCGAACCGTCGGATTCGTAGGTCCACTGGTGATACACGCACGTGTGCTTCGGAGCATTTCCGCGTGGCTCCCGGCAGACCATCGCACCACGGTGCGCACATCGGTTGATCCATGCAGTGAGGTCACCACTCTTTGTGTGCGTAACCACGACGGGTGTTTCGCCGATGTACGTCGCCTTGAAGTCGCCCGGATTCGGGATCTCCGCTTTCAGGGCGAGGAAACTCCATGTCGGGCCTTTGTAGATCCGCTCTTGCTCACGTGCGTACACCTCCGGATCCGAGAACCACAAATAAGGCGTATGTGCCGACGAATCTCCACGTATAGTCTTTCCGTTCCCTGGAGCGCCGCTGCGCAACTCCTGTGTCATTCTCGTTTCTCCTC
The DNA here is from genome assembly GCF_052545115.1 of Nocardia glycosmidis. Taxonomy (NCBI): domain Bacteria; kingdom Bacillati; phylum Actinomycetota; class Actinomycetes; order Mycobacteriales; family Nocardiaceae; genus Nocardia; species Nocardia glycosmidis. The sequence goes on from NZ_JBQWRH010000019.1 coordinate 16,384, forward strand.
ACATCAACAAATCCTGGTGCTCGATCAGGTCGGGAATGCATCCATGTTCGGATTGCGATCGGCCCATCTGATCTTTCGATTCAACGGTCGGCACGCCCGGTGGTCATACAAGCGTTTCGCTGGATATAACGAACCGCGCAATAAAGATTTTTTACCCGGGCCTGTGCGGTACGGCGTCGATGTCCGCGCGAATACGAGCGACGAGCGCGACGACATCGTCCACATGAATGGCCGAATCGAGGACCGTACCATCGGGCCGCAGGGCCAGTGCCTGGCGGCGGCTGTCTGCTAGATGGGCTGAATAAGCGAGGTCGAGGTCGCAGTATCCCTTCTGCCCGTCGCCGTCGGGCGGTACAAGCGACACAAGACTGGCCTCGATATCACGCAAGAAAACGAGATCTTCCTCGGGGAGCAACCTGTCGAGGGCAATGTCTACGGCAACCAGCGCATACCGGGCACCGGCGATGGCACTCAACGTGCCGATCTCACCGTGGTGGTAAAGCGGATATTCGTAAAATCCCGTGAATTCAGCGGGGCCGTCCGACGAGGATCCGTGCACGGTCCAGTTCTCCTTTCTGCGCGCGATCACCGATCCGTTCGACTCCGGGCGTCACCGCTGACCTTGGACGGGAATCAGGTCTGCTGCGGTAAAGGGTTCGCCAGTCGAGGTCCAGTACGGATCCCTCCTCAGTTGGCGAACTCGAACGCGGCCATGCCGGTCACCCACTGATACATTGGCTCGTAGTAAAGGGGTTTCCCTCCTTTGTCACCCACAGCCGCCGACGCGAGGATCCAGTTCCTGATCTCTAACCCACCATTACCGGCGTTCTCCAAAATGTATTCGGTCGACCATTCTGCTGCTTGCGCACCATTACCCCTACTGAGTAGATCCAGGAAGACATGGTCGAACTCCTCGTTGATCCGGCCCATTTGCGGCATCCCCGGCCAGTGGGAAAGTCCCCCGCAACCGATGACAGCCACTTTCTCCGATCGACTTTCGATATAGGCGGCCAGGGCCTGGCCGAGGAGATAACACCGTGCTGCAGTCGCAGTCGCTTCAGGGACGGTCGACGAGACGATAAGCGGAACGATGGCAACGTCTTTCTCGGGGAAAATCATCAGCGCCGGTATCGCCGTTCCATGGTCAGCCCGGAAACCGGTGAGTGGCGCGATATCGAAGCCCGCGGTTGCAGCGTAGCGCACGAATCCCCTCGCGAAATCGGAGTGTGCAGGTAGCGTGACACGCGGAACATCCATATCGCCGAAGGTCCGGAAAGTCTCACCGGTTCCGATGGCGAACGGGGGTTGCGGCCCGGAGGGGAGCAACGTCGGGCCATGCTCGGAGGACACCAGCACGACAAGATCGGCACCACTCGCCTTGACCTGCCTGCCGATCTCGGCAAAACCGTCGGCCACACGCTGCGCCTGCTCCTCGACGCCCGCTTTCGGGAACATCACGTGGGAGGTGGCGAAACCACATGCTATTTCTCCCATTTCTCACTTCCTCCCGGTGATGTCACGGAAGTACTCGCCGGCACTCATTTGTTCGGAGAATCGAGGGTTCAGCATCATGCTCCCCCACATGGCGAGCATCGGGTAGACGCCGACAGCAGACAGCTTTCCCGGGTCTGGATTCTCCAGAGCCAGTCGCTCCCCGTCGGAGAGCGCGAAGTCTGCGAAGAAGCGGGGATCGCGCTTGCTGATCGCCTCCCAGGACTTCTCCCGAGCCAAGCCTTCCTCCAACAGCCGATTCAATTCTTCCGCGCTCATTCCGACAACCGGTCGGTGAGGAATCGGGTGGTAACCGCCGCAAAGATGCCCGGTCGCTCGATCATCGCCCAATGACCACAATGCGGGATCGCGTGGAGCCAGGAGTTGTCGAGCAATTGATGGAACCGAACGGCAGACGACAGCGGGACGACCGCGTCCTCACGCCCGGACACGACGAGCGTGGGGACCTTGACCGCGGCGATGTCGGATTCGTCGTAGTAGAGGGTCCCTGCGTCCCTGATGAGTCCCATTGTCGAGTTGTAGGCTCGCATAACGGCATCGTCCGTGGTGAGTTTGTAGCGGTAGTTAACCATCTCATCGCTCGGCTGGAAATGGTCATGCGTCAGCGCCTGGACGATGCGCCGCATCCCCTCGAAACTGGGTTCTTGATAGTTGAGGATCGTCTGCAGTTCCGATGAAGGCTCCTGATAAACCCCTGCGCTCCCCATGAGGATCAGCCTTTCGACCCGATCGGGGTCCCGCATGGCCACGCCGAGCGAGGTCGCCCCACCCATAGAGTTTCCAGCGAGCGACACCTTGTGCAGTCCCAGCGCATCGAGAAACCCTGTCAGATGGGATATCCGAGCGGCCTGCGAATAAACGAAATCGACGTCATTACTGATCGAGCCGCCATACCCGATCATATCCAACGCTATCGTACGGAAATTCATGCTGAACGCCGGAAAGCAGCCCGCCCAGTTACCCCATGCATCTGCCCCGGCTCCACCGCCGTGCACCAGCACCAGTGGGTCGCCGGCACCGGCCTCCCAATAGCGGGTCTTGACGCCATGGACGTCGACGAACCTCTCACGGGCCTCGGGTGTTGTTTCACTCATTTGCTGTTTCCCTCACTTTTCTGAATTCCTCGGGCGCGCGCCGATGCGAGGTTGCGCCAGTGCACAATGCACATGTCCGGCGGGAAGAGGTTTTCGTTGTGCCAGCCACCTTTGTTCCGGTAGGAGTGCTCCAACTCCTCGCGGGCCCACACGTCGTCGTCATTGAATCCGTGCAGAGCGAGTTCACGCCACTTGTTCTCGAATTCCTCCTCGAACGCGGCCACCTCGGCCTCGGACTCGACCTTCCGCTGCAGCACCTGAAAATATTCGTGCTGGGTCTCATCGATCGCGACATAGAACTCGTATTGGATAAGCGAGGGGTCCGGAAACGGATCCACCTTGTTGACGCCCGGCAGCCAGACACTCAGCTTGTCCGCCACCACCGTCAAATCTTCTGTCCAATCTTTGTGCAGAACAGTTTCCCCGTCGAGTTGAACGTCGAAAACCGGAACATAATTGGTCCCCTGGTTGTCGACGACGCCGCGGGGCCATTCCTTGTCGTGAATCTCTATTGCCCCGCGGTCTTCTGGAACAAAACCAAAGGGTACAGCGAGGTTGTTTGCCTCGATGAGCGGAGAATTGCGATGCACCAGAATATGCGTCGTGTCGAAACCGTTCTCCACGCCGAGGCGCCAGTTCGACTGCACCGTCCGGCGAATTCCCATACAGTGTGTGTCGGCATCCAGGAAACCGTGCGGTACATCCTCGGCCAGGTCGTGCGGCTCCTCGTCACCAACGAAGATGAAGACCAGCCCCTGGGCCTCCCGGACGGGAATGACCGGGATCCTGACCTGACCGATTACCGGAGACCCCGGCGAGGTCAGTACTTCGCACAACTCGCCGTCATCGAGATTGTAGGTCCAACCGTGATACCAGCACGATACTGTGCCCTTCTTGAAACACAGCGGATCCCGCGAGAAACGCACCCCGCGGTGGGCACACCGATCCTTGACGGCGCGGACTTCGCCACTAGTTCGAGTCAGCAGAATTTCCTCATCCATGACCTTCCGCGGTATAAAGGCGCCCTCGTCCAGCTCGCAACTGAACATCACCGGATGCCAATGGTTACTGAAGCCAAGATCAGCGTCCAGATAACGCTGCCATTTCGACTGGGTCGACTGCCCCGAGTCTTCGGCACTACCAGGCGATTTCCCGCTGGGCTCAGATTCCTTCTGGACGACTGGCATCGGCGATCCTCCATAATCAGATTGCGAATACTTGATCGGCCTTTACATGTAGATGTAAGGCTGGATCCGGAGGATAAGCAAGCGAACGTTTCCGTCAGCGAAATGTACGTAGGTATCGCATGGATCGAGGAATTCGGTGGACGCGCGATCACCGACCACTCCACCAGCGGCGGCCGCCACATCCTCATCCCCCTCGGGATCACCCTCCACCTGACCCAGGCCGAGTCGATCGTGCGGCTGCTGGCCGCGCGGCTGCCCAGCCTGGACTCACACCGATGCTCTGCATCACCCCTCCCGGATCACGCTGCAAACAAGGCGGATACCGCTGCCTCGACGGCAGCCTGGGCGAATTGCCCAACGGTCGACACCCGCCGAGGTACAACCCGCTTTTTCATGCGTCCACGCATTCCTCGGTCAGCTGATCGATCAGTGCGACCAGCGCTTCGCGGTCCTGCGGCGCCGGCGGAAAGACGCCGGTGGACTCAGCGGCCCACAACCCATCTACGGCCAACCTCGCCAAGGTGAGGCGAGCCCGCGTTGCGGCCGGTAGCTCCGGCGGCAGCTCGAACCATCTGGCGAACCGTTGCAGCCAGGGGCCCGATAATGCGGGCCGGCACGCAGCTTCAGCTGCCACGGCATACCCGGCGCGGCTGACGTCGCCACCACATGCGCACCGCGCGTAGGCACGTATCCGCTGAGCCGCGCTCGTCTGTTCGAAGGAGCTGTCGAGTGCCGCCAGCATTGCCGCTTCGGCCCGGTCCGCAGCGTATTCGACGTTTGCAAGCAACAGCGCCTCACGGGTCGGGAAGTGATACATCAGACCGGGTTTGGTGAGTCCCGCGCGCCGTGCGACGGCGTCGAGAGTGATATTCCCACCTTCTTCCGCGGAGACAAGACTCATCGCCGCTTGCAGGATCGCCGGCTTCTGACTCACTCGCACCCGGATTACTACCTTCCGGATGGCAAAGAAATGCAGGCGCAAGTGAGCGAGAACACGGGGCGGGCCCTATCCCGCCTCCGGATCATTTCATGGTCGCGAGGTTGTGCCAGAGGTTCTCGAGGCTGTCGGTGCCGCCGAACAGTGTGGTGAAGTTGGTAGAGTCGATGAGCACGATATCGCCGGCGCGCCGACTGGTGGGTGGCAGCCAGATCAGCGCGTTGAACTCCGTGTCGCCTGCCGCGGTGAACGGGTGGGGCCGCTCGGGGTCGATGCGCTGGCGGCCAAGGACGCGTAGCGATTCGCTTTCCGGCGCAGTGAGCTCGTAGTGCGGCAGATGGGGGTGGAAATTGAATGTGGTGACATTGTCCAGCAGATGGGGTTCGTCCAGATCCCGAAACCCGGTCAGCGGGGCGATCTCACCGGTGCCGTCGACGACCGCCGGACGCAGACCCCATGTGTTGTGTACTGGTACCTCGAGGGCTTTCATCAGCGAACGCGTGTACTGGCCGAATCGCTGCTGCCGGGGCACCAGTCGGTCGCCATGGTGCTCATATTCCGTCTGTCGCTGCGCATAGTCATCTGTGAAGCCGATATCGTGGTGCGGCGCCAACAGCAGGCAGGTGCCTTCACGTTGCAGCCAGTCCCCGATCGCGGCGCTCTCTTCGGGTGCGGCTTCCTGCCCGGAGAGAACGTGATCGAGCCCGAACACCATCAGCGTGTCGGTGTCGGCCAGGATCCGGTCATCGATCGGCAACCGGTAGCCGGCTTGGTCGATGCGCTGGAACACCGCGACGGGGTGACCGGTCGCCGCACCGGCCAACTGCTGAAACGCCAAGGTCGAGCGATGGAAAAGCTCCAGTGTGCCGGCAATTCCCTGCAGGAAGTGCGCCGCGTCGTATGCGGGGGTCTCATAGCTCGGCCACGCGACGTTGCGTACTTCGGTCATCGTGGAGAAGCGGTTGTATATTTCGGCGGGATCGCGCTGGGCCTCCCACGGGTAGCTCCACGCCCAATAGATGCTTATCCGCCGGTGCCCATCATGCGCACGCGGGACGTGCGTCTGGTTGTAGGTGCGGGCCGGCGAGAGGGTGCTCATGATGTCACCTCTTCGGTGTCGACAGTGGCCAGATAGCGCAAGGCGCGCAGACCCGGCAAGAAGAAGTACGCGCCGCCGCTGAGCGTGGTGAAGGCCGGCAGGCTCGCGAGCACCTTGCGGATAGGGCGCTTGGGGATCGTGAACTGCAGGGTGCCGTCCTGCGCGCCGCAGATGGGGTCGCGTTCATTGCCGAGTTCGTGAAACGACTTGTCGTTGATCCAGACGTTCTGGGCGAACTCGAACTGGCGAATCAGGCTGGCGCAGATGATGAACGCGGCAATACCTCGGTCCACCCCGTCATCGGACGCGTCCTCCGGTAGTGCCGGGCCATAAGTGGCGCCCCGGCGAATTATCCTGCGGCGGTTCATATTCACTGCGGTGTCGCGCGGGTTGAGACGCCGCACATGCGAACCCAGCGGTACGGCGTAGCCGTGCGGATCCATGTTTTCGTAGTCGAAGTCGTTGTTCCGCAGAGGATCCGCGCCCAGCTGTGGATCATCACGGTCGGGAGTCAGAGCCAAGGGGGCACCGCTTCGCCAGCGGCCCATCAGTTTCGCCGCGAGCAACTCCTGCCCATCCGGGGTGTCAGCGTGCTCGCGCAGAAAGTTCCGAAATGCACCGACATGCTCCCGCAACCGCCGGTAAGCCATATAGCTGCCGTTACGGGACAGTAGCTCCGGCTGTGGCAACCCGTGGGGCGGGCCTTCCTCGTCGGGGTAGCCCAGGATGAACTCACCTGGCTGCAGCGGTGCCCCCGAACCTGGCGTCGGCTCCTCGCCGGATCCGTCGATCACAGGCTGGGACAACCGGTCCCGGAACCCGAAATGGTCATGGGCGTAGTCGAATGGTGGCGTCGCGTTCAAATCCAGGTGCGACAACACGCGCACACCGGAGCAGCGGGCCACCAGCTTGCCGTGTTCGGCGATGCACCGCCGACGTTCGGCATCGGTGCGGGCGAACAAGATCGCGATGGCGTGCAGGTCATCACCGGCCAGCCCGCCCACCCAGTTATCCGGGTGGTTGGCGCCGGTGTCGCCCAGGATGTCCGCGCGGGCGGGCATACCTTCACGGAACTCGTCCGGGAAGGTGGCAAGCGACTCCTCTGACACCCCCAGCGCCCCGAGCCCGCGCCAGGTGAAGGCCAGCGTGATCCAGCGCTCGGAACTGTCCATGGTGGCGCGCGCATCGGCAGCGGACTGAACCCGGTCCATCAGCGCGGTCAGCCAGACGCGGCCGCCGGCGGGATCGTCGAAGGACAGGAACTCGTAGCGGCCGGTGATCGCCGGGGTGCGGGTCAGCAGGATGTGCTGGATATCGTCGAGCTCGAGCGTCGGCACGGTGATCACTGCATCTGATCGAGCATGTCCGAGAACGCCGCCTCGAGCCGCAGCGCCTTTTTGATCCTATCGGCGGTGACATAGGGGTATTCGCCGTATTCCAGGAAGCTCGGACAGTGGTGTTCCCGGACGAACCGGGCGAACGCCTCCGGATTTTCCTTCCAATCCTCGGGAAATCCTTCGAGATTGGTGAAAACCGTGGTTATACCGGTCTTGCTGAAGAGCGCAACGGCATCCTCGGTGTACTTGTCGAAATCGGTATCGAAGATGCCCTGATATTGGAAATGCAGTCCCGAGCCGACGTCGAACAACACCCACCTCAAATAGTGCAGCCGTAGCGGCGCCAGCACTCCCGGACTATCCGCCACGGCTTCCTCGATCTGCTTCCCGTACGCGCGGATGGCCTCTTCTCGACCCGTTTTGACCTTCGCGATGATCGAGAACCCGTAGCAGGCAGGGGTCCGTGGATAGATCGGACCGTACCGACCCCTCTCCAGCTCGAAATAGCCCTCCCTGGGTATGGCTATTGCCGCCGGTTTGCTCCATTCTTGATCATTCGCTGGCATGTCGTCCTCCATCACAGGAGTTGGCCGAACATCGGAACTCATCACATGCGCCCAGCCCTGCGTGCCGAACCCCGGATGCTACGGATGATCGGGACCAGAACCGCCGAGTACCAGAGTAACGGCGATGTTGCCGTCCAGCATCTGGCGGATCCCTGCGGCCCGCCGCGCTACGAACCTGCACATGTCACAGTCGGCCGGGCGTCTACGAAGGTCGCGGACCGCGACCGCGCTGACGACGTAGTCGAGTGCGCCCCCCAGAATCGCAGGTGTACGTCACCATCGGGCGGAATCCATTGTCCATTTCTCGATGGGCGTCATCACGAGCTTCCGCCCGTGATCAGCGGCCAGAGCCCACGTGAACCCGCAGCGATTGCCGCAGCGGTCAGCTTTTCGTCCCAGTATCGGGTGTTGCCGTATTCGCGGCGCCAAGACAGCAGTCGGTTGGTGTAGAGGTGGAGTTCGTGTTCTTCGGTGAACCCGATGGCACCCAAGCATTGGTGTGCGTTGCGGACCACGACCGATGCGGCGTGTCCGACGCAGGACTTCGCAGCGGCCACCGCGAACCGTGCATCGTCGGTGTCGAGTCCATCGGCGACAGCCGAGACCGCGGCAGCGGCGGCGGCCTGCGCGAGCGCGGTCTCCGCGGCGATGTCGGCGACCAGATGTTGGACGGCCTGGAAGCGGCCGAGCGGGCGACCGAATTGAATTCGTGTGCCGGTGTGCTCGACTACCAGGTCGAGAACACGTGTCATGGCACCGGTCATGGCGATCGTGCGAGCGAGCGCACCTCGGTACAGCAGTTCCGCTACGGATTCGGGGCGAACCTGGGCACCGGGCACAGTGTGGAGATCGTGGACCGCGATGTGGTCGCGGGGTTCGAAGGCGAGATTGCTCGCGGCGGTGACCCGAAGATCGGCGTGCGGGACATCAGCGACCCGCCATGTCCCGCCGTCGTCCCAGAGCACAACGACGGCGTCGGCGCTGCGTGCCCATGGCACATGGCGGGCGGTGCCGTCGCGGTCCAGCACTGCCGCGGTGCGTACCGCTACCGGATCGATGACGGCGCGCGCGCATCCGGACAGCTCCAGCAACCAGCCGGCGAGCAGGTCGTTCTCAGCGAGCGGGACCGCGGCCGCCGCGCCGGCGGCGGAACTCAACAACACAGCGGCGGCGTCCCAGTCCGCACCGCTGCCTCCGTCGCTTTCGGCACCGGTCAACCGGACGAGCCCCAGCTCGGCGAGGCTGGACCACAGATCGCGGTCCAACTGCACCGGGCGTTCACCGACCAGGTCGGCGCGCCGTTTGGTGAACAACTGCTCCAGCATCCGGGCGAGATCGCGCAGGTCGGTGTCGGTGGTGAGGGTCATCAGCGCATCCCCAGTCCTCGCGCGATCACGCCGCGCAGAATTTCGCTCGTTCCGCCCCGGAGAGTGAATCCGGGCCGTTGCGTGACACCGGCGCGTACGAGGTCGGCGAAGGATTCCGCCTCGGTGAAATGCTCCGGGGCGAGTTCGTCGGCCAGATCAGCGATGTCGCCCTCGGTCGCGGTGCCGAGAAGTTTGACCACGGCGGCGGCGACATCGGTCGGGACATGTGCCTGCAAGGCTTCCGAGACCCCACGCGACATGTGGTGCAGTCCGAAGAGCCTGCCGGTGAACGCGCCCACGCGCGGATCCGTTGGCAGTCTGTGTGCACTCATCTCCTCGACCATTCCGGCGAGCACGCCGAGGGTGGACAGGAACCGTTCCGGGCCGCTGCGTTCGTAGCCGAGTTCGGAAGTGACCTGGCTCCAGCCGGACCCGATTGTGCCCAGCACCAGATCGTCGGGTACGAAGACGTCGTCGAGCACGACTTCGTTGAAGTGGTGCTCGCCCGACATCGACAGGATGGGGCGGATCTGCACACCCGGTGAGTCGAGCAGCACGATGAACTGGCTGAGTCCGGCGTGGCGGTGTTGCGGGTCCAGCGGAGCCGAGCGCGCCAACGCGAAGAATGCATGAGCGTGGTGGGCGCCGGAGGTCCATACCTTGGTGCCGTTCAGGCGCCAGCCGCCATCGGTTCTGATCGCCTTGGTTCTCACTCCGGCCAGATCGGATCCCGAGTCCGGTTCGCTCATGCCGATAGCCCAGCTGATTTCACCGCGGGCGATTCCGGGCAGGAACCGGAGTTTCTGTTCCTCGGTGCCGTATTGCAGCAGTGCCGGGGCGGCCTGCCGGTCGGCGACCCACTGTGCGGCGACGGGTGCGCCCGCGGCGAGCAGCTCTTCGGTGATGACGAAGCGCTCCATGTAGGTGCGGCCCTGTCCGCCGTACTCGACGGGAATAGTGACTCCGAGCCAGCCGCGGGCGGCGAGTTCTTTGCTGAAGGCACTTTCCCAGCGGGCCAGCCAGGTGTCGACTCCCGGTGTGAACGTGCCCGCGGCGATCTGGGAATCCAGGAACGCACGAACCTCGCGGCGTAGTTCGGCCAGGGCGGGATCGGGTCTGCCGGCGGGCGGGACGAGTGGTGTGGGCATGTCGTTTCTCCCGCCGGGCTCAGAGGCCCAGATCCCTGGCGATGATCGTTTTCATGACTTCACTTGTCCCTCCGTAGATTCGAGTGACGCGGGAGTCGGCATAGAGGCGAGCGATCGGGTATTCGGTGATATAGCCGTATCCGCCGTGCAGTTGCAGGCATTTGTCGATCACTCGGCCCGCGACCTCGGTGCAGTACAGCTTCGCGCGTGCGGCGTCGGGCACGCTGAGTTCCCCGTGGTCGAGCAGTTCCAGGCAGCGATCGGCGTAGATTCGGGCGGCCTGCACCTCGGCCGAGCATTCGGCGAGCACGAACTTGGTGTTCTGGAACGCCGACACCGGTTGACCGAACACTTTCCGGTCACGGGTGTAGGCGATGGCATGGCCGATCGCCGCCTCGGCGTGAGCCACGGAGTTGAGCGCGATACTCAACCGCTCCTGTGGCAGATTGTGGGCGAGGTAGCCGAATGCCTCGCCTTCGGCTCCCAGCAGGTTCTGCACCGGTACCCGCACGTCCTGGTAGGACAGTTCGGCGGTGTCCTGCTGGTGCAGACCGAGTTTGTGCAGGGTGCGCCCGACGGTGAAACCGTCGCTGTCGGTGGGTATGCCGATGATCGACAACCCACTGCGGCGGTTGTCAGGATCGTAGGGAGAAGTCCGGCAGACCGTGAGTACCAGATCGGCGGTGACGCCACCGGTGATGAAGGTCTTCGCGCCGTTGACCAGGTAGTGCCCGTCGGGAGTGCGCTCGGCCCTGGTCGCGATGCCGGCCAGGTCAGAGCCGGTGCCCGGTTCGGTCATCGCGATCGCGGTCATCAATCGGCCAGCGACGAAATCCGGAAGCCAGCGCTTCTTCTGCTCCTCGCTGGCGTACTCGAGCAGGTACGGCAGGATGACGCAGGAGTGCACGGTGTAGGAGCCGAACGATACCCCCGCCCGCGCGACTTCCTCGAATACGATCGAGGGATAGACGAAGCTGGTCTCACCTCCGCCGCCGAACTCCTCGGGGGCCTGCAATCCGAGGATGCCCAACTCGCCGAGGCGCAGGAAGAACTCCCGTGGCGGGCGGCCCGCCTCGTCCCAGTCCGCCCGGTGCGGAGCGACCTCTTTGGCTATGAAATCCCTTACCATCGAACGGAATTCGTCGTGTTCGGGTGCCAGGATCGCGCGCTTCATCGACGGCCCCTGTTCTCTGCGTGGAAGTTTCCCGGACGTCGTTGCAGGAACGCCGCGAGCGCTTCGTCGTGGTCGGCGCTGTGATGGGCGATGCTCTGGAAGGCTGCGGACAGTTCGAGTAGCCCCTCCAGATCCTGGCGCTCGGATTCCCGCATCAATTTCTTGGTCATGCGCAGTGCGTGTGGTGGATTGACCGCCACACGCAGCGCGAGTTCGGTCGCGGCGTCCAGCAGATCGGCGGGTTCGACGACGCGCGAGACCAGTCCCCACTGCAACGCGATATCGGCGGAGATCCTGTCTCCGGTGTAGGCCATCTCGGCGGCACGGGCCGCGCCGACCGCGCGCGGCAGCAGCCAGGCGCCTCCGTCGCCGGGGACCAGTCCGAGTTTGACGAAGCTCTCGGCGAAGAAGGCGGTGCTCGCGGCGATCCGCATATCGCACATCAGGGCCAGGTCACAGCCCGCTCCGACAGCGGGTCCGTTCACCGCGGCGATGATCGGGACCTCGCAATGGTAGAGCGCTCGCGGAATTCGCTGGATGCCACGCCGATAGCCGCGGCGCAGCTGATCGGGTGTTCCACCGAACATTCCGGCTCGCTCGGCCATGTCCTTGACGTTGCCGCCGGCCGAGAACGCGCTCCCCGCTCCGGTCAGGATCACCACCCGCGTGTCGAGATCGTTGTTCGCCTCCTCCACCAGGCTCACCAATCGCTCGATCACCGCGTCGTCCGAGATCGGGTTGCGGGATTCGGGACGATTGATGGTCCAGGTGGTGACGTGGCCGTCGTGTGTGCACAGCACGGCGTCGTCGATGACGCTCACGGGCGTGATCCTTTCGGTACCGGGTGCGGGTTCAGCGGAAATCCATCCAGTGCCCGTGCGGGGTCCATCCCATGAAGAACGGGATATCGATCCGGCAGATGGGGCCCTTGGTGATGTCGTAGGTGTCGAAGATGAGGAATTCCCCGCGCTTGTCCGCCCACCAGGACACCGGCACGATGACATATCCGTCACCTTCGGGAGCGTTCGGGCTGCGGGGCGCGAAGGTCGATTCGAGAATCGCGGCGGGCTCGTCGTGGCGAATCTCGAAGACCTGCTCGGACAGGGTCCTCATGTTGGTCGTCACCAGGCTGTTCATCTTCATGCCGGAGCGTTTGACGATGCCGCCGACCTGGCATCCCCACTCGTAGCCCTTGCCGTAGAAGCGTTCGTCGACCTTGGGCAGTTCGGAGGGACGGTCGGAGAGCTGCTCGGTGCGGGCTTTGCCGGTCTCGAGGTCGATGCTCCAGCGGCCCAGGTTGCTCTTGGCGATGGAGAAGAACAGCGCGACGTCGTCGCCGACGGCGAAATCCTGTTCGAAGGGGAACGGGGGCCGGTTGAAGATCGGGCCGTCGAGTTGCAGTTCGGTGCCGACAACATTTGCCGACATGGTGTGCATGATGTACTGCGCGGGAAGGTCGGTGCGGATCCAACGGATCTCACCGTGCAGGTCGTGGCGCGGGATGAGAGCCAGCGTGATAGGCAACTCCGGGTTCCACTCCCAGATGTTGAGATTCTTGCGGAAGCGCTTCTTGTCCACCAGGAACGGCTGGAAGGGCATCACGACCCATTCCGGGGTCAGCCAGATGTCGTGGGCCACGGTGTTGTAGGGCGCATCCCACAGTTCTCGGCTGTCGACGGTGCCGTCCGGGCTGACGTAGTGCATCACCACGTAGGGCGCTTCGTCGCTGTAGGTCCATCCGTAGAGGGTGCCGGTGTCGGGATCCCATTTCGGGTGGGCGGTGAAGGTCGCGTCACCGTAGGCCGCCGGTTGGTGCAGGCCCGAACTCAGTCGCGGCGACCAGGTGACGATTCCTTTGGTCTCGAGTGTCATCGGGTCGATCGCGATCGGCGGGCCGCCCTGCTCACTCGAGGCCAGCATCTGGCCAGCGAACGGGAAGACGTTGATATTGGCGACGCCGCGGGAGACGCCCTGGTTTCCGAGGTCTCGTTTGACTTCGCCGTAGGCGTTGTCGCGCCAGTCCCCGAAGCCCGCGTCCTCCCATTCGAACATGCCCTGCCGGCGCGCTTCCTCGAGCAGGTATTTCGGTGTGCGCACCCAACGGTTGCGGAAGCTGGCCTCACCGTTGTCGAAGGTGATGGCCTGGACCATGCCGTCCATGCTCAGCAATGGGTTGGTTCCCTGCTTGGTCGGCCGTTTCCAGGTCGGTCCGACACGGTAGAACCCGCCGGCGAGATCCTTGGGGATCTCACCGTGGGTGACGATGCATTCGTCGACGGTCGCTTCGAACCGCATCGGTTGGAAGGGTCCGCGCAACGAGTTCTCGGTGGGCAGGCTGTAGCTCATCACCGCTCCTGATGGTTCATCGAATTGACTCCACTCTTGTCAGGCGTCGGCGGTGGCGAGGTAGTCGCCGGGGTCCAGTCGACGCGTCCGATCCCAGTAGTCCAGGTAGGTCCAGGGGCTGCTGACAACCACTCGGCCTGCCTCGTTGCGGTACCAGGTCGTCATTCCGGGATGCGACCAGATGCAGCGTTCGAGTGCCGCGTCGAGCTCGTTGTTGTAGTCCCAGAAAACCTCCGGGCGTACTTCCAACGTTCTCGTCGTCCCGGAGGCCAGTAGCGCGATCGCCTGCATGATGTAGCGCACCTGGAATTCGCAGGCCAGGAACGCGCTGCCACCGTGCCCGGCGTTGGTATTGGGGCCATTGAGGATGAACATGTTCGGGAAGTCCGGGACCGTGACGCCGAGATAGGCGCGCGCGTCCTGATGCCCCCATTGCTCTGCCAGGGTCTTGCCCGAGGCGCCGACGATATCCATCGGCCACAGGAATTGCAGGGCTTTGAACCCGGTCGCCCACACCAGCACGTCGGCCTCGTGGGTGGCCCCGGAGGCGGTGAGCACACCCTGCGCGTGGATCCCGGTAACCGGATCGGTGATCAGTTCGACATCCTCGCGCTGGATCGTGGCGAACCAGCCGTTGTCCAGCAATGGGCGCTTTCCGTAGGGCGGATAGTCCGGGATGCAGGCGTCGTAGAGATCCTCGCGCTCGCCGAGTTGGGTCTTGATGTAGTTGGTCAAGAAGATCCGGTGGCGTTCGTTCTGGGCGTTGATCGACCGCTGCGGTTCGCTCCACGCCGGATCGATCTGCAGCGACGCGTGGAGTCGATCACTGAAATTCCAGAAGGCGCGCAGCCGGTACCAGCGCGCGTAGGCCGGAACGCGCTGCATCAGATATCGGACCCCATCGGGCACCGCTCTGCCGTAATTCGGGTGCGGTACCGTCCATTGCTTGGAGCGCTGGAACACCAGGACCTTCTCAGCGGTCCCCGCGATCGATGGCACCAGTTGCATAGCGCTGGCACCGGTACCGATGACCGCCACCCGCTTGCCCGTGTAGTCGACATCCGCACGCCAGTCCGCAGTATGCATGGCCGGGCCCGCGAAGCTGTCCGCGCCGGCAATCGCGGGCACGGCAGGTCTGTTCACCATGCCGACCGCACTGACCAGCACCGGCGTGGTGCGTACCGATTCGCGACCGGCGCTGTCGATCGTGCACACGCTCCAGCCGGTGGCCGGATCGTATTCGGCACGCCGGACCTCGACCCCGAACTCGATGAACTCACCGAGGCCGTGTTCATCGACCAGTTTGCGCAGATAGCTGTAGACCTCGGGGCGCTTGGCGAAGAACCGGGTCCACTCCGCGTTGGGCGCGAACGAGAACGAGTACAGGTGGCTGGGAGTATCGACCCCGCATCCGGGATAGGTGTTCTCCAACCAGGTACCGCCGATGTCGTGGTTCTTCTCCACGATGGTGAACGGCACCCCGGCGGCCTTGAGCTTGATTCCCAGCGCGATACCCGACAGGCCGGCGCCAATGATGAGGACCTTGAATCCCGCAGGCAGCGCGGCGGGAACCTCGACATCACGCGACAGCACCCCGAGTTCCTCGGCCAACAGCGGCCCGTACTTCGTCGGCACATCCTCGACGAGGGCGATACCAAGCATCTCGGAAATCCTATCCGGGCTCGGTGGCGAGGGCACCAGTGCGCCCTCTTGCGATGCGAGAATCGCCCCCAGCGCGGCCTGACGGATCTCGCGCCGTCGCTGCTCGGGTAGACCACCGTCGTCGTTGTCGTCGAGCACCGGTCCGCGCACCGGCCGATACGGTTCGCTCAGCCACTTGTCGTCACCGGTGAGCTGCGTCAGAACGAGAAGCAGGGTCGGAATGTTGGCCTGCTCGAGCGCTGCGGCGAGCCGGTCGACATCGACGGCATCGGGGACATCGGCGACGAGTTCGTCGGACAGTTCACTCACGAGTTCCTCCGATAGAGCAGCACACCCGCGGGCGAAGGTTCGAATCCCTCTGCGGGTCTATTATTGAGCCGGTATATCTCAATAATAGACCATGGGTTGTCCATCCGAGTCAACCCGCCGGACTCGACCACGTTCGAGCCGCGCAGTCTCCGACAGCAGGTCGCGGCCGGTTCGCCGCGGCCACGCTCGTCAAGAAAGGACCCGCCATGTCCGACGCTCACCTGCGGTGCGAGACCAGAGACGGCTACGCCGTCGTGACACTCGAGCGCCCACAGCAGTACAACGCTCTGAGCCACGCGCTGGTCGAGGATCTCCGCGCGCAGTTCGCACGCCTCGATGCCGATCCGCGAGCGCGGGCGATAGTCCTCACCGGTGCGGGAAAGGCGTTCTGTGCGGGCGCCGATCTGAGCGGCGGCCCCAGCGACGCCGAGGACGTCGTGCGACGGCTCTATATTCCCCTGATTCAGCAGTTGACCTCGATGGGCACGCCGGTCGTCGCGGCGATCAACGGTGTCGCCGCCGGTGCCGGGCTCTCGATCGCTCTGGCCACCGACATTCGTATCGCCTCCGAATCGGCGGGTTTCGCGTTGTCCTTCGTCAAGGTCGGACTCGTGCCCGACGCGGGTGCGACATGGTTGCTGCCTCGCGCGATCGGCTCGGCACGCGCCGCGGAGCTGGCCCTGACCGGCCGCAAGATCACCGCTCACACGGCTTTGGAATGGAATCTGGTCAACGAGGTCGTGCCGGCGGAGTCGGTGCTGACACGCGCCGAGCAGGTCGCGGCCGAGATCGCGGCATTGGCGGCCTCGGTCGGACAGACGCGCAAGCTCCTCCACGCCAGTTTCGAGGTGGATCTGGCCACCCAACTCGACGCCGAGGCCACCGCGCAGGGATTGGCTCAGCACCATCCCCACTACGCCGAAGGCCGACAAGCGTTCCGGGACAAGCGAACGCCGCGGTTCCACTGACCCCGAGCCGCCGGCCGCCTCGGGATCTCCGCCCACACCCCGTGCCGACGTTCTGTGGGACGCGGCGACGACTCGTGGGCCGGTTCGTCGGTCACGGCCGCTCCCGGCGGGTTTCGGACAAGGGGCGGCGCGACCCGGCCTTGACCCGCCACACACCCATCACTACTTTAGAGATTACTCGTATCATAATTGCCGTATCGCCGCGGCCGAGTTCTCGGCGCAAGGAGGCCCCAATGGTCAGCCAGTTCGACACTCTCACCGTCGACCGTGACCCCGAGATATGGGAAATCACTCTGGATCGTCCCGATCTGCTGAATCGGTTCGACGCGGTGCAGGAAACCGAGCTGACCAGGGCTCTGGAGGAACTCGCCCGCGACGACAGCGCTCGGGCCGCTGTTCTGCTCGCGAACGGTCGCGTGTTCTCCGCAGGCGGTGATTTCGAATTGATGCTCGAAGCGCGTTCCGATATCGGGATACGGCGCGCGACACTCGATCGCGCCCGTGGACTGCTCGACGCCTTGACCGGTCTCCCCCAACCTCTGGTCGTCGGTGTCCAGGGCGCGGCAGTCGGTCTGGGCGCGACCATCGCGGTGGGCGGTGACGTCGTCGTCGCCTCGAAGAACGCTCGCCTCGGCGACACCCACATCGCGATCGGACTGGTGGCCGGCGACGGTGGGGCGCTGTTCTGGCCGCAGTCGATCGGCATGCTCCGAGCGCGGCGGTATCTGCTCACCGGCGACCTACTCTCCGCCGAGCAGGCGCACGCTTTCGGGCTGGTCACCGATCTCGTGGAAACCCCCGCCGAGGTGGCGCCCGCCGCGCGCGCGATCGCGGCGCGTATCGCGGCGTTGCCGCCGCTGGCGGTGCGTGGCACGAAGAAGGCGCTCAACCAGGTGACGCGACAGCGTGCCGGCGAAGTGGTCGAAACAGCACTGTTGGCAGAGGGAGAGACCTTGACGACCGAAGACATGGTCGAAGCGATCGCGGCGTTCCGCGACAAGCGCGACGGAAAGTTCGTGGGGCGCTGACATGGAACTCACCCAGGAACAACACGGTCTCGTCGAAGCGCTGCGCGCGTTCTGCGACAGAGAGTTCGGCACCCGAGCCGCGCTCGCCACGCTGACCGACAACGGTCACCAGGCTCATCTGCCCTCTATCTACGCCAAACTCGCCGAGCTGGGGTATCTCGGCATCGCGATCCCCGAAGAGTACGGCGGTAGCGGCGGCGACCTGTTCGATCAATGCCTGCTGCACGAACAGCTCTACCGTGGGTTGGCTCCGGTCCACGCCATCGGCTCCACCCACACAGTGGCCGGTATCTACAAGAAATTCGCGTCCGAACAGCAGAAGAAGGACATGCTCGGCGCGATAGCGAGTGGCAAGCCGATGTCGATCAGCATCTCCGAACCGGAGGCAGGCTCCGACGCGGCCAATATCTCCTGCCGCGCCGAGCGCGTTCCCGGCGGATTCGTGGTCAACGGGCAGAAGACGTGGTGCTCGGCGGCTCAGCACGCGGATTCGGTGCTGCTGGTGGCGCGGACCGAACGAGGGTCCGGACGCCACCGCGGCCTCAGTATGCTGCGCGTTCCCGCCGACGCCGATGGGTTGACCATCCGCCCGATCGACACGATGGCCGGTGAGCTGGTCAGCGATCTGTACTTCACCGATGTGTTCGTCCCCGAGTCGGAGCTGGTCGGAGGCGAGGGTCAGGGCTGGCACCAATTGATGGCCGGGCTCAACGGCGAGCGCTTGGTCGCGGCTGCGCAATCACTGGGACTGGCGCAACGAACATTCGATGATCTGGTCGCCTACCTCAAGCAGCGCAAGCAGTTCGGGCAGTCGATCGGATCGTTCCAGGCGATCCGGCACCGAGTCGCCGATCTCGCGGTCGAGATCGAGGCGTCGCGGGCGCTGATGTACTCCACCATCGAGAAGGTGCGCACCGAGTCGGCCCCGGCGGGGGAACTGGTCAAGCTGACATCGATCACGAAGGTCAAGTCCACCGAAACGGCCAAACGCACCGCTCTCGAAGGCGTGCAGTTGATGGGCGGCTACGGCTACGCGGTCGAATACGGTATGGAGAAGAACTTGCGCGACGCCGTCGCACCGACGATCTACGCCGGAACCAACGAGATCCAGCGCGAGGTGATCTCCGCGGCGCTGGGATTGAAATGACCACCGCCGACGGAAGGAACACCGGCATGTCGCTGCTCGGACCCCTGGACGAGCATCTGAATCATCAAACCTCTCGACCCTTTCGGGTGCCCGCCACCACCGATCACCGCTTCTACGACCGCCATTGGTTCGAGGCGATCGCGCCCGACGGCCGGACGTTGCTGATCGCAGGTCTGGGTATCTACAAGAACATGGGCGTGTGCGACGGATTCGCCGTCGTACAACGAGACCTCCAGCAGACCAATGTGCGATTCAGTCGCCCACTCGGCAACCGAATCGAGGCAGAGGTCGGAGCACTGCGGGTAGATGTCGTGCAGCCTTACGAGAAGATCCGGCTCACCTTGGCCCCCGGCGACTACCCGTTGGCCTGCGATCTGACCTGGCGATCCTCGTTTCCGCCCTACCTGGAGGCCCCCCACTTCAGCTTCAGTGCGGGCCGCGTCGTTCAGGACACCAGTCGCTACGACCAACTCGGGCGCTGGACCGGGTGGATCGAGGTCGCCGGTACGCGCCACGAGTCGGACGACTGGTGGGGTATTCGCGATCACTCCTGGGGAGTGCGCCAGGACGTCGGCGGATTCGAGCCCGCACACGGACACACCGCTAGAAGCCCGATGCTGTGGTTGTGGACCTACGCCAACACCCCCGACGCGGCCTGCCACTTCCAGCTGCGTGAGGACGGTACCGGCCGGGTCCACCATTTCGACGGCGAGATCACCTGGCGCGATCCGGACCGGGATCCGGTACGGATCACCGGAGTCGACCACGATATCGAGTTCATCCCGGGAACGCGCGACTGGAAGAGACTGACCTACCGACTGCACCTGGCCGACGACACGGAGATGGTCATGGAGGCCGAGGCACTGCAAGGCGCGTGGGCCTATCGTGGCACCGGATACGAGAACGGATTCGACGACAGCCGCGGCGTCGGTGTGCCCCGCGGCGACCTCGTCGAATCCGATGTCCTGGACCTGTCTGTTCCCGGCAAGGTCACTCGCGACGGGGTGAAGTATCTACCCGGCCACCGCGAGCAACCCGCTCGTATCACCCTCGACGGTGTCGCGGGTACCGGGCATCTGCCGGTCATGAGCGTCGGGCGCATTCCTCGCTACGGACTGGGGAGATAGGTCTTCGGCACCTCGGTGCCGAAGACCTCTCGGTCACCAGATCGGACGCTTCTCGCCCGCCACCCGCGCCTTGGCGGGGTAGCGGGCGACCGTCCAGACGTAGAACAGCACCAGCCCGGAGAAGATCACGCCGGTGAGATAAAACCACGCGGTGTCGAAGACTTCGGGCAAGGCGAGGACGAACATGCTGGTCGGAAGGAATGTATTGACCGTCCCGCCGAGGATCACCAGCGCGATCCCCATACCACCGCCGTCTCGGGAACCGCGGCGCAGCCACAGCAGACCCGGCCCCGCAGCCATGACCATGTTGGTGAGCACCGTCCACTGAAAGAAGCTGCCCTCCCCCATGAACTGGATCAACAAATTCACCACACCGTAGAACACCAGGATCTGGGCGACGATCACCGCGATCGCCGTTCTCGCAGAGACGTTCTCACCGAAATAGCCGGAGAAGATCTCCACCCGCTCCACCCGTACCGCGAGAGTGAGGTTGTAGAGCTCGAACAGAGTCCACACCACCAGCGCGATCGAGGCACCCAACAGGAACCAGTGCCAGTGGTGCCGGGAAGCGGCCAGAAAGAGAATCACCGCCCACGAACTGTCGTGCGCGAAATAGAACGTGTGCATCCACAGCGGAAACGGCGCGCGCCGCTCACGGCGCACAAGCCGGAAACTGTAGATGTACTCCCAGAAGCCGAAGCCGAAGGTGATCGCCGAAGCGATCAGCAGCGAGATGTTGCCGAAATAGTAGGCTTCGACCAAGCGGTCAATGAACATGAATTCCTCCACGCGTCGCCCCGTTTCGCGACACGGGACGGGAGCGATGATCGGTACGGAATGCGCGAGGCCCGGCCGGATAATTTAGCAATGAGCTGTCTCACAATAAAATGGGCGTGGCGGCGCGTCAACAGCCGGTGCTCGACATGACCGGGGTGTCGGTGATCCGTCGCCGTCCGACTCGTTGAGGGGTGCGGCGCCCGCCGACTACGCCGTGGCCGAGTCCGCGGGGACATCGGCGAGGACATTGGGACCGGGCTCACGCGTGGCGCTCAGGGCCATGGTCCCGCCCACTCGAGCGCAGACTCGCCCGTCGGCGGAGCGCACCATGACCGTGATGAAGACCAAGGTTCTGCCGCGCCGATCGACGGTAGCCTCGAACGTCAGGGGTGCGAACCCTGGGCGCAGGTAGTCCACCGACAACGTGGCCGTCGCGGGAGTGGCGCTGCCGTCGAGCGCGTTGACGGCCACGATGCCGAAACAGTGGTCCGCTCCAGCAGCGATCAACCCCCCGTGAACAGCACCGTTGGGATTCAGCGGCCACGGCGAGGATTCCAGGGTCGCGATCAGTTCACCCGCTTCGAGCCGCACGCAACGCAACCCCAGTTGTTGCGAGACCGGCAACGCCTCGGCCCATTGCTTCCACCGCGTTTCGTCTCCGCCGATCGGCGGCAGAGCGGGGATGCCGTTGTCCATGTAGTCCCTTTCGACTCTATCCGAGGAGCAAACGGTGGTTCACCGAACGCGGCCATCTGCCCAGGCAGACCTACCTTGTGAAACCGGAGAGGGCAAGAACGGTCGTTGACCGCACCGAGGTCGATAACTATTATGAGACTAACATGTCAAAAAAACGGGAGCCTTGTGCGCCTGCTGGATCGCATCGCCGGCGCCTGCACCGTTGTTCATCGACGAGGAATGGCAGGCCTATGACCACAGCAGTGATTGTCGACGCGATCCGCTCGCCCATGGCGAAGGGCAAGAAAGCCAAGGACGGCAAACCCGGCGGTGCGTTGTCTACGGTGCACCCCGTCGACCTGCTCGCCGACCTGCTCGGACAGATCTTCGCCCGCAACGACGTCGACCCCGCCTCGGTCGATGACGTGTTCGCCGGATGCGTGAGCCAGGTCGGGGAACAGTCAGCGGGGGTGGGTCGGATGGCGTGGCTCGGTGCCGGGCTGCCCGAGTCGGTGCCTTCGGTGGTCATCAACCGTGCCTGCGGGTCCAGCCAGCAGGCCGCCGACTTCGCCGCTCAGACGATCGCGGCGGGGGTCAACGACATCGTCGTCGCCTGTGGCGTGGAGTCTATGAGCCGCATACCGATGTTCTCCTCCCGAATCGGTCAAGATCCCTTCGGCGCCGCGATCGCGACCCGTTACGCACCGGGACTGATCGCCCAGGGGGTGTCCGCGGAGCTCGTCGCCGCGCGCGCGAAGATCACCCGCGACGAACTCGACGAATACTCCGCACGCTCGCACCACCGGGCTCACGCGGCCGACTTCACGCGCGAGATCGCGCCGGTAGCGGCGCTCGACGCCGCCGGCGAGCGGGTCGTCGTCGATGCCGACGAGACCGTGCGTCCCTCGACCTCCGTCGAAGGTCTGGCAACACTGAAGCCGTCGTTCTACGACGCCGATCTCGCCGCCCGATTCCCGGAGATCACCTGGCAGGTCACTCCCGGCAACTCCTCGCAGATCACCGACGGCGCCAGCGCGATTCTGATCATGAGCGAGCAGCGCGCCGCGGAACTCGGTCTGCGGGCCCGCGCCCGCTTCCACTCCTTCGCCGTGGCCGCCGCCGATCCCATCACCATGCTCACCGGCCCCATCCCCGCGACCGAAAAGGTCCTGGCCCGTAGTGGATTGACCCTGGATGAGATCGACCACTACGAGGTCAACGAAGCCTTCGCCTCGGTTCCGCTGGCCTGGCAACGACATTTCGACGCGGACCCGGCCAAACTCAACCCCCGCGGCGGCGCCATCGCGCTCGGACATCCGCTCGGCGCCTCCGGCGGTCGGCTGCTGACCACCATGCTGCACGCCCTCGAGGACACCGGCGCCCGCTACGGATTGCAGACCATGTGCGAAGCAGGCGGGATGTCCAACGCCACCATCATCGAACGACTCTGAGAGAAAGCCGAAATTCATGAACTTGCAAGGTGTTTCAGCGGTAGTCACCGGCGGCGCGTCCGGCTTGGGGCGAGCGACTGCCGAAGACCTGGTACGGCGCGGAGCGCACGTGGTGATCGTCGACCTGGAGACATCCAACGGTGCCCTCGTGGCCAAGGAACTCGGCGAAAACGTCACCTTCGCCCCAGCCGATGTCCGCGACCCGGACGCGGTCGGCCGCGCACTGGACACCGCGCAAGCCCAGGCGCCGCTGCGTGTTCTGGTGCACTGCGCCGGACGTGGCGGTGCGTTACGACTGGTCGGGCGCGACGGCGAGCCCGGATCGCTGGATCTGTACACCGAGGTCGTCACCATCAACCTCATCGGCACCTTCAATGTCCTGCGCTTGGCCGCGGCACGAATGGCCGCCAACGAACCGATTGACGGGGAACGCGGCGTCGCGGTGCTCACCGCGTCGGTCGCGGCATTCGAAGGCCAGATCGGCCAGGTTCCCTACGCCTCGGCCAAGGCAGGCATTGTCGGGATGACCATCGTCGCGGCCCGTGATCTGGCCAGCAAACTGATTCGGGTGTGCACCATCGCGCCCGGCACCTTCGACACCCCCATCCTGGCCCGACTCTCCGAGGAGGTCCGCTCCTCGCTGGCCGCGACGGTCCCGCATCCCAGCCGTCTCGGGCACCCCGAGGAATTCGCCCGCCTCGCGTTGTCGATCGTGGACAACCCGATGCTCAACGGCGAAACCATCCGCCTCGACGGCGCCATTCGGATGGCGCCGCGATGACCGGCACCGAAGCCTCGGAATCCACACCGGTCCGACTGTCGGTCACCGATGCCGTCGCGACCATCACCATCGACCGACCGCACGTGCGCAACGCCGTGGACAGGACGACAGCGATGGCGATCGAGCAGGCCTTGGACGAGGTCGACAGCCGAGACGACATACGAGTCTGCGTCGTCACCGGTGCCGGCGGCATCTTCAGCGCCGGTATGGATCTCAAGGCATTCAACGAATCCGGTGAACGCCCGATCGGTACCACTCGCGGCGGCTTCGGCTTGGTCGAGCGTCCCTCGGTCAAACCGATGATCGCCGCAGTGGAAGGCAAGGCACTCGGCGGCGGATTCGAAATCGCCCTCGCCTGCGATCTCGTCGTCGCGGGGTCGAGCGCGCAGTTCGGGCTACCGGAGGTCAAACGCGGACTCGTCGCCTCCGCGGGTGGGGTCCTGCGACTGCCACAGCGGGTCTCTCGGGCAGTGGCCCTGGGCATCCTGTTCACCGGCGATCCCATTTCCGCGGATCGCGCGGCCGAACTCGGACTGGTCAACGAGGTCGTCGCCGACGGCGCGGCGCTGGCCGGCGCACTGGCTTGGGCCGAGCGGATCGCCGCGAACGCCCCGCTCGCGCTGCGGGCAGTCAAGCAGATCGCCGACAGCTCCCCGGACTGGGCGAGCGGCGAGTCCTTCACTCGGCAACGTCCGATCGCCGACGCGGTGCGCGCCTCACAGGACGCGGCCGAGGGCGCCCAAGCGTTCGTGCAGAAACGCGTACCGGTTTGGCAGGGTCGATGACCGACCCCGATTCCGCGACCGGCCACGGACCGCTGCACGGCACCGTCGTTGTCGAACTCGCTTCCATCGGCCCCGGCCCCTGGGCGGCGATGATGTTGGCCGACATGGGCGCCGAGGTGATCCGCATCGACCGCCCCGCCTACCGCGGCAACTACGTGCCCGCACGCTTCGACATCACCCGTCGCGGGCGTAAGTCGATCGTGCTCGATCTGCGTACCGAGCAAGGCCGCGAGAGCGCACTGCGGATCATCGAACGCGCCGACATCCTTCTGGAAGGCAACCGCCCGGGAGTGACCGAACGGCTCGGCGTCGGCCCCGAGGACTGCTTACACCGCAACCCCCGCTTGGTCTACGGACGGATGACAGGATGGGGACAGGACGGGCCACTGGCCCAGACCGCTGGGCACGATGCCACCTATCTCGCGCTCAGCGGCGCCCTACACGCCATCGGCAGAGCGGGCGGGCCGCCTGTGCTGCCGGTCAACCTGCTCGGCGACTACGGCGGTGGCGGCGCGTTCCTGGTGATCGGGGTTCTCGCCGCTCATATCAGCGCCCGCAGCACCGGGCGCGGGCAAGTGGTCGACGCGGCGATCCTCGACGGTGCGCTCGCGTTGTCGGCGGCACTGCACGGCATGCGGGCCGCGGGGCTCTGGCGCGATGAGCGCGGTGTGAACCTGCTCGATTCCGGCAGGCCGTGGTACGACGTCTACGCAACCGCCGACGGAGGACACCTCGCCGTGGGCCCGCTCGAACCGCAGTTCTTCGACGAATTCGCCCGACGCATCGGCAGCACCGTCACTTCCTCCTCCCGCGACGACGAATCGGGCTGGGCCGCGCTGCGCGAGGAGTGGCGCACCATCTTCGCCTCCAAAACTCGCGAACAATGGCAGGCCATCTTCGCAGACTCGGATGCTTGCGTGGCTCCCGTGCTCAGCCTCGACGAGGCCCCGGACCACCCCCATCTCCGCGCTCGTGACAACTTCATCGAAATCGCCGGGGTGCGCCAACCCGCCCCCGCTCCCCGATTCGCCGCCACCCCCTCCCGTGTCCGCAGCGCGCCGGTGCCCTCCGGCACCCACACCACCGAAGTCCTCGAACAATTCGGATTCACCGGCCCGGAGATCGAGGCGCTGCTGCGATCCGAGGTCGCGCATCAGTACCAGGCATCGCCATGCTGAGTCATGTCACGACCGCTTCCGGCGTGCGTATCGCCGTGCAGGACCTCGGAACCGGGCCCGCTATCGTGATGCTGGCCGGCTTCGGACTCGATCACACGGTCTGGGACGGCCAAGTCGCCGCGCTCGCCGCGACACATCGCACACTGTGCATCGACCTGCGCGGCACCGGAGAGTCGGACAAACCGCTCAACGGGTATCGCCTCGAGCAGTTCGTCGACGATGTCATCGATGTCGTCGATCAACTGGCGGCGGATTCCTTCGACCTGATCGGTTGGTCGTTCGGCGGACAGGTCGGTTTCGAGATCGCGCGCCGATATCCCGAACGGGTCACACGACTCGTGCTCATCGGCAGCAACGGCGTCCGCGCTTGCCGCGACGACCGGTTCCCCTTCGGCGGCAGCCGCGAACGACTCGAACCCGCACTACGGGCGGGCGAACACGGCAATCGTCCGCTCGTACGGCGCGATACGATCGCCCATGGGTTCGCTCACCCCCCGGCCTCCGCGGTCCTGGACTTCCTTACCGGGATATTCCTGCGGATGCCGCCGTGGGCAGCGATCGAGACCTACCACACCATGTTCGACATCGACCTGATCGCCGCCGCCGATTCCCTGTCGCTACCGGTCCGGATCATCACCGGTAGCCACGACCGCGTGCACCCCATCGCCGGCGCCCGATGGCTGGTCGAGCAGTTGCCCGACGCCGAACTCCACGAGATACCCGACTGCGGCCACTACCCGATGTTCGAGAATCCGGCAGAACTCGACCGACTCCTACACGACACTCTCGGCATCGCGCTCCCCGGCGCGCGATGACGGCATTTCGCACAACCAGAACCCCTCGAGGAGGAACACATGTCCGCCACCGACACGTCGACACCTTCGGGCGTCGCCGCGACGGCGCCGCTCGACCGGGATCTGCACCACCGGTTGCTCACCGCGATCGCGCACGAACTCGCCGAGACGGGCTCGGTGACCCCGGACCGCGAAGCGGCGACGAGACTGTCGCACGCGCGTGCACTCCTACAGTGGGTCCAGCAGTCGGCAGCAGCGGATGCGGAGTCGATCGCGCGTCTGGAAACCGAGGTGCGTGCCCTTCTCACCACCGGCGCAGCCGGCAGCTCCCACCCGCAGCTGCGTCGAACGCTGCGTCTGCTGAGCCTGGCGCGCACCGCCCACGACGGCGCCACCCTCGGTGAACGTGCCGAGGACAATCCCACCGAGTCCGAGCCCACGCCCGAACTGATCACCGAATACCTGCGAACCCGCCCCGGCGGTGAACACGACGAGGCCCACCAGGTGCGCACCGTACACGGCGGCTTCTCCAAAAGAACCCTGCTGATCGGAGCCACCCTCGCGGGCCGCCCCACCGAGTTCGTCATCCGCCAGATCCCCCTCGGCCGCTCCGCTCGCGCCTTGGCTCCCGAATTCGATATCGTGCGAACAACTTTCGCCGCCGGCCTGCCCGTACCCGAACCACTGTGGATCGAGCCGGAACACAACCCGCTCGGCGGGCCGTTCTTCGTCACCCGAAAAGCACTCGGAGAGAACCTTGGCGACGTCTGGGGGCCGGCGGGTGTGACACGCCAGATCTGTGAGCAGGTCGCCACCATCTACGCTCGACTGCACGCTCTGCCGGTCGCCGACCTGCACCCGCCGATCTCCCCGCGCGCCACCCCCGAGGATCTGCAGACGATGCTCGACTGGCAGGAGAACACCCTCGCCAAACGAAACATCGCCCCCTCGGCCGAACTGGAAGCCCTGTTCTGCTGGCTGCGGGAGCACCTCCCGCTCCCGACACCCCGACAGGCACTGATCCACGGCGACGCCGCGTTCTCCAACATCCTCGTCCACGACAACCACGTCAGCGCCGTCCTGGACTGGGAGGCGTCACACCTCGGGGATCCCGCCGAGGAACTGGCCTACCTGCGCCCCTCGATCACCCCGGTGCTGCCGTGGGAGGAGTTCCTCGACGCCTACCATGCCGCGGGCGGCGCCACGCCTAACCCGGATTCCTTGCGCTTCTTCGAGGTATGGCAACACGTTTGGCGGCATATCGGCTGCCTGTGGATGGCGCAGAACTTCGACGCGGGTAACCGCTATGCGGCCGCGGTCGCGGGATACGTACACGGACCGCGCTTCTTGGCGGCCGGTCTGGAAGCCGCGTTCGGCCCCTTCGACTGAACCAGAAGAACGCCGATCAGGACGAGACGAACCCTTCGCCGCGGTGTGTCGAGACGGCCGCAATCGACTCGTCGGCTGCGGCTCAGTGCATTTCGGCGCACCGGCGCAGCGACTACAGTTCGAGTTCGGCCGCGCTTCGGACCGCCGTCATCAAAGTGCTTCCGACCTTGATGGCGCTGGCATCGCCGTGACCGTGATTCCGGCGACCTCTGCGGAGCCACTGCCAGTCGGCCGCGGAAACGTCAAACGGATCCAGGTCGTGAGACCTGGATCCGTTGACCGTCTCCTGCTCAGGCAGTCGTGGTTTCCGTTGCGCCGGACTTCGACTCGACGAACCGCTGCGCGGCCGCGTAGAGCGCGGGACCGAACTGGTTGTGGGTGATCGCGGTGGCGCCACCGTCTACGGGGAGTGAGACCCCGTTGACGAACCGCGAAGCGTCACTGGCCAAGAACGCGGCGACTTCGGCCACGTCCTCTGGCAGACCCGGCCGTCCCAGCGTCGCGAAGACCTTCTCGTCTTCGACGTAGCGGGTGAAATCGTCGGCGTAGTCGCCGGGCACACCCAGGGCCGCGGAGACGAATGGGGTCAGGATCACCCCGGGGGCGATGGCGTTGGATCGGATGCCTTGGGCGCCGTATTCGGCGACCGTCTGCCGCACGATGCTCATGACCGCGGCCTTGGACGCCGCGTAACCGACCGGCAGCCAGCCTCCTTCCAAGCCCGCGACGCTGGCCGTGGACACGATCGTCCCGGGCGTGCCCTGTGCGAGGAAGGTACGGATCGCGAACTTGTGTCCCAGGAACACCGAACGGGCCAACAGCGCCACGACCCCGTCGAATCCGTCGGCGGTCAGCTCGGCGATCGTGCTGGGGTCACCGACCGCGCCCGCGTTGTTGAACATCACATCGAGCTTGCCGTACCGGGTCGTGGCCAACGCGACCAGCGACTCGATCGCCTCCGGATCGGTCACATCGGTCGTTTGGAAACCGACCTTCCCGTCGAACCGCTCCTCGAGGAGCTTGCCCGCGTCCGCGGCGATATCGCCCACGACGACCTGGGCCCCGCGTTCGACGAACAGTTCGACCGAACGCAGGCCGATGCCGCTGGTTCCGCCCGTGACGACCGCGACTTTGCCTTCGAGGTCTCTGGTACCCATCTTCTGTTTTCCTCTCAGCTCAGACGAAGATCGACTTGACGGTGACGTAGGCATCGAGGCTGTCGGGCCCGAGCTCGCGTCCCACACCGCTGCCTTTGACACCGCCGAAGGGGGCATCGTGCACGACGTTGTACCGGTTGACGCCGATCGTGCCGGTCTCCACTCGGCGAGCCAGTGCCAGCCCGCGTTCGGCGTCGGCAGTGAACACGCTTCCCGCCAGGCCGTAGTCGGAATCGTTGGCGATCGTGACCGCCTCGTCCTCGGTGTCGAACGGGATCACGACCAGCACCGGGCCGAAGATCTCTTCCCTGGCGATGGACATCGAGTTGTCCACGTCCCGGAAGACGGTCGGCTGCACGTAGTAGCCGGTGGCCTTCTCGACGAGTCCGCCGTGCGCGACGACCGCGCCTTCTTCGATGCCGCGACGCAGGTAGCTTGTCACCTTCTCGTACTGGCGCACGCTCGAGACCGGGCCGAAAGCGGTGTTCGGGTCGAACGGGTCACCGACCGAATACTGGTCGATGGCCTTGGACAGGGCCGCGATCACCTCTTCGTAGCGGGACCGCGCGGCGAGGATACGAGTCTGGGAATAGCAGACCTGCCCGGAGATCGGCAGGATGAACGACAGCAGATTGGCGGTGAACGCCTCGATATCGGCGTCTTCGAGCAGGATCGCCGCGGACTTGCCGCCGAGCTCGAGTGTGACGGACTTGAACGCCTCGCCCGCGACTCGTCCGATCGCCCTGCCCGCTGCCGTGGAGCCGGTGAACGCGATCTTGCGGACCAGCGGATGCGCCACGAGCGCTGCGCCGGTTTCCTGTCCGCCGGTCACGATGTTGACGACCCCGGGCGGGATTCCTGCCTCGGTGACGGCCTCGGCGAGGTAGACCATGTCCAGGGAGGTCTCCGGCGCCGGTTTGATCACCACCGTGCAGCCCGCCGCCAACGCCGGGCCCAGCTTCCAGCTCAGCAACGCCAGCGGTCCGTTCCACGGGACGATGAGCGCCGCGACGCCGATCGGCTCGCGGCGGACCAGAGTGGTGGTGCCGTCGGCCGACGGGTAGCCGACTTCGGCTTCGAATTCACGGGCCAGTCCGGCGAAATACCGGTAGGCCGAGACCGGGACGATGTCGCTGGCGTACTTGGAGAACGAGATCGGCGTGCCGTTCTGTTCGGTCACCAACGCGGTGATCGCCTCGCCGCGGCGCTCCAAGGCGTCGGCGAGCGCGTCGATCAGCTCGCCGCGGCGTTGCGCAGTGGTGGCGGCCCAGCCGGGCAATGCGTCGTGAGCGGCGCGCGCGGCCGCGTCGACGTCGGCGGCATTGCTGTCGGAAATGGTGCCGATGACCTGTTCGGTGGCTGGATTGACCACCTCGATCACCCCGGTGCCGGTGGCGGCGACCGATTCACCACCGATGAAGTTCTGGGTGGTTCTGCTCAACGGACTCTCCTGGTGTTCACACCCGGCGCGGTCATGCTCGACCGACGGGCAGGGACGACAACTGATTGGTGAAAAGGCTGGCCGGACGTACCGGATCACCGGCGAGTTTCAAACTCACGTTCCGCTCGTGCAGTTCCTCGAACAGGATCTGCGTTTCCAGCCGAGCGATGTGGTTGCCGAGACAGTGGTGCACACCGCCGCCGCCGAACGCCATGTGCGGGTTGGGGCTTCGATCCACGAGGTAGCGATCGGGATCGTGGAACACGTCCTCGTCACGATTGGCGGAGGTGAACCACTGCAGTACGGTCTGGCCTTCGCGGATGAGCTGTCCACCGACTTCGACGTCTTCGAGCGCGGTGCGCGCGGTGTAGTTGATCGGAGTGACCATGCGCAGGAACTCTTCGACCGCGAGCCTTGTCTGTCCGGCTCCGATCGCGGTGTGCACGCTCTGGGCGACGGTGGGGTCCTCGACCATCATCCGCATGGCCTGCGACATCAGCGTGCCGGTCGTCTCGAAGCCGGCCAAGGTGATGACGGAGACGAACTTCATGTACTCCTCGTCGGTGAGCAGCACACCGTGGTCGTCGGTGGCGGTGTTGAGCGCCGACATCAGATCGTCACCGGGCTCGCGGCGCTTGACCTCACGCCGTTCGAACACGAACGCGGCCAACGATTGCAAGCCACGGTAGTGGCGTTGCATGCCGTCTTCGGCGTCCATCGAGAAGACATCGATGGCGGAGGAGAGGATGGCTTCCCGGCCGGCCTGATCGTCGACGCCCAGGATCGCGGCGATGACCAATCCGGGAATCCTGATCGCGACGTCCTGAGCGAAATCGAACTCGTCCTTGTCCTGCACTTCGTTCAGCACGTCGCGTACGACCTCCCTGATCCACCCGTCGAATCGCTTCACCACCCGCGGGGTGAAGCTTTTCGACACCAGTTTCCGCAGCCGCGTGTGCTGGGGCGGATCGGTGACGGTGAGCATGTTGCGCTGCGCCTCCAGGGTTTCCGGCGGCGGCGGCGGATAGAGGTCACCGCGTTCGACGGTGAATCGCGCGTAGTCCTGCGAGATCTGGGCGATGTCGCGGTGCTTGGTCAGCGCCCAGTACCCGCCGGTCTGCGGCTCGTGCCAGGAAATGGGAGCGTTGGCCCGCAGATCGGCGAACGTACCGTGCGGCACTCCGTCGATCCACGCCCGCGGATCGACGAGATCGCTCACCTCGATGGTGTGGATGGTGCTCATTGGGACTCGCTTTCGATCCGGATGGCCAGTACGGGGCAGATGTTGGCGGCGTGTTCGACGTGGGCGCGCTGGGCCTCCCCTGGCGCCTGGTCCCAGACGAGGGTGTCCTCGTCGTCGAAGTCGAAGACCTCCGGCGCGGCCAGGACGCACTGGCCGTGGTCCTCGCACTTGTCCAGGTCGACAATTACTTTCATCATTTCTTCCTTGGGTGTTCGATGCGCACTGTGCACACCGGGCGTGGCCGGGTGGGGGCGTGGCGCGCTGCCGCCGGCGGGGGTGATCGGTGCCGGCACCGTGCTAGGCCCCGGTCTTGGTTTCCTTGCCGCCGATCTGGCCCGCGAGCTGATCGAGCAGACGCTGGGTGCTCGGCGCGAGGAACAGCTTGTTCTGTGCCGCCCACTCGCGTTCGAGCTGATCGGCGAAGGAACTCGACGAAGACGCGAGCAGGAGGCGCTTGACCGCGCGCAGGGTCTGATCGGCGCCTCCGTGCAGGGCTTCGGCGCGGGTGTGCGCGGCTTCCATCAGTTCCTGCGGCTCCACCACTTGCTGTACCAGTCCCAGTTCCAGCGCCTCCTCGGCGCCGATACTCGTTGTCCTGGTCAGGATCTCGTAGGCGCGGGTGGCTCCGACGATGCGTGGGAGCACCCAGGTGAGCCCGAATTCGGGTGCGACACCGATACGTTGGAAATTCGGAGCGAATTTGGCGGTGGAGGCCATGATGCGGATGTCGTGCAACATCGCCACGGCGAACCCGCCGCCGGCGGCGGCGCCGTTGATCGCCGCGATCGTGGGCACACCGATGGAGCTGAACCTGAGTGCCCAGCGTCCGACACCGAGATGATCGTCGCGGATCTGACCGCCCGAGGACCGGTCGATGCCGGTTCGTCCGCCGAGTGCCTCGGTGCCGAGTTCGCCGAGGTCGATGACCGATCCCTCGCCACCGCGACGCAGTGATTGCAGATCACCGCCCGCGCAATAGACCCGTCCCGCGCCGGTGGTGATGATCGAGCGCGTCGCCCCGTCGCCGTCGGCATGTTCGGCGTATTCCAACAGCAGCGCGAGCAGTTCCCCGCCGATCGCGTTGTGCCGATCAGGACGGTCGAGGGTCAGCACGACCGAATCGCGCGCGTAGGTGCGTTTGACGTCCCTGTCGTGGTCGGTTTCGCTCATCGTCGAGGCCTCCGTGACTCCAGTCCATGCGCGCGAGCGTCCCATGTCGACTCGGTGACGCCGATCCCGCGAAGTTTGTTCTTCTGCAGTTTTCCGTTGATGGTTCGTTCCAATTCCGCGCGGAACTCGATGTAGCGCGGCACCGCGAAATAGGGCAGATTCTGCTGCGCCCACTCCCAGATCTGGCGTTCGGTGCACACCGATCCCGATGCGCGAACGGCGGTGAGTTTGATGCTGTCCTCCGTGATCCCGACGTCCACCGCGTGGACGGCGACCTCGGCCAATTCCGGATGGCGCGCGAAGACCGATTCGACCTCGAACGAGGAGATGTTCTCGCCCTTGTTTCGCAGGTAGTCCTGTTTGCGGTCGACGAAATACAGGCACCCGTCGCGCACATAGCCGAGGTCGCCGGTGTGCATCCACAGATTCCGCCACGCCTCGACCGTCGCGTCGGGCCGGTTCCAGTAGCCCTCGAACATCACGTGCGCCATCTTCGGGCGGTAGGCGATCTCACCGACCTCGCCGTCTTGGAGGGGGTTGTCCTCGTCATCGAGAATCGCCACGTCGAAAGCCTGGGATTCGATGCGGCCGTTGGAGTCCGCGGGTGGAAGCGGCTGATCGATGCGCGCGGTGGCCAAGCGGCTTCCTTCGGTCTGGCCGTAGGCGAAGGAGTTGAGAAACCCAACCCCGAATCGCTCGGTCCACACCCTCTGCAGTTCCGTCGGCAGCTTCGTGCCGGTCACACTGCGCAGTTGGCCGCGGCACCGCTTCTCCTCCTCCGTCTCCGGCTGCGCGGCGAGCAGCGGAAAGATCGTGGAGAACAGCAAGGCACTCGTCGCACCGGAGCGCTCTACCTGCGACCAGAATTTCGAGACCGAGAATCGCGGATAGATCGCGATCCGGCAGCCGGACAGCAGTGCACTGGTCACCTCGGCGAGGGCGCTGGTATGGAACAGCGGCAAGCAGGTGTACTTGACCTCGTCGGCGGCCGGCGGAATGGCCAGGTTGGTCTGGTGACCGACGTGCAGGATGAAGTTGTGACTGATCATGCAGCCCTTGGAAGGGCCGGTGGTCCCGGAGGTGTAGCACAGCATCGACAGATCACCGGGACGGACCGCGGCAGCGGCCTCGGGCCGAGCCGGATTCGCTCCGCGATGATCGTCCAGCGAGGCCACACGCAACGAGCTTTCATGCCCTGTTCCGGTGTCGCCACGGACGAGTACCGTCCGCAGAGAGATCAGTTCCTCGTCGAGTGCGGTGAGATTGCCCAGGTACTGCGCGTCCACGATAGCCAGCCGCGCCGTGCTGTCGTTGACCTGGTGCTGGAGGAAGCCCCCGCGGTAGGAGGTGTTCAGAGGTACCCAGATGGCCCCGAGTTTGTTGATCGCGAACCACGCGATCAACAGGTCCGCGGAGTTGTCCAACACCGTGACGACGGTGTCACCCGAGGTTATCCCCCACTGCGCCGCGAGATCGTTGGCCATCAGGTTCGACAGTTGTTCGGCTTGCGCGAACGTCGTCGTCTGCCCATCGAAGTCGAGATACACCCGATCCGGCATCGACGTCGCGGCCCGCTCGAGGGCGGCAACCACGGTGTCCGGCTGCCATTCGCGAACGACAAGAGGGGTCTGTGAAGTCATCGACATCACCTTTACGCTGACCCTTTCGATAACGGTGACCTAAGCCACACTGCTTTCTGGCACTCATCGTCTCAAAAATAATTCGGCATGTAAAGACGAAGTTACCGATCAACCTTTCCTCGCCGTAGCAACTATCGAGCATCGGGCTCAAACGCTCACTTCCGCCGCCAGCTCGCGCTGGTATCGCACGATCGCGCGGTTCATGTTGAACGCGATCGCGGCGATCGGAGTGCCCCGGCGACGCCCTTCGATCAGGATCGCCCGTTTGGAGGGTCGATCCTCGATGACCGTGAATTCATCGGCCGCCCGCAGCAGGCCGACGGACTTGATCTTGAGGTCGTATTGATCCGACCAGAACGAGGGCACCGACCGGATCGCCGCCCGAGACACTCCTCGCGGACGGAGGAGGTTGCCCGCGACGACGTCGGCCATGTCTCGGGCGTTGGACCAGTGTTCGATACATGCCGCGTCCTGCGCGTGCGGATGCGGCCAGGACGCGACGTCGCCTACCGCGAACACAGAGTCGATCGGATCGCCGGCGGAGTTCAACACCGCGCCGGTGTCGTCGCATACCAGCGTGCCGCCACGCAACATCAGACCGGAACCCTCGAGCCATTCGGTGTTGGCGATCGATCCGATCGCCACCAGGACCACGTCGGCGGGCAACCGCGTACCGTCATCGAGTTCGACGGCGCGCACGCGTTCGTCTCCCACGATCCTGTCCACGCCCCGCTCCAGGAAGAAGCGGACGCCATGTTCCTCGTGAGCTGCGCGAGCGTACGCCGCGGCTTGCGGGCCGAGCACCGTCATCGGCGCCGAGGCGACATCCACCACGTCGACCGCGATGTCGGCCCCGCGCAGCGTCGCGGCGGCCTCGCAGCCGATGAACCCGGCCCCGATCACCACGACCCGCTTTGCTTCTACGAGATCGCGGCGCAGATCGGCCACGTCGTCGAGGGAGCGAATGGTGTGCACTCCGCGGCTGGGCACGGCACCGCGCCAGCCGCGCGAACGCCTGCCGGTCGCCACGACCAATGACTCGCAATCGAGCGTTGACCCATCCGTGAGAGCAACGGTCCGCGCCCCTGCATCCAGTCCGCGCGCTGCCACCCCCAGGCGCCACTGCACGTCTTCGATCTCGCCGGCGAGCATGCACTGCTCGGCGGAGTAACTGCCACCAAGCAACTGCTTGGACAACGGCGGACGGTCGTAGGGCCGATGAAGTTCGTCTCCGATCACCGTGATCGTTCCGGGGAAACCTCCCCTCCGCAGTGACTGAGCGCACCGAAAACCGCCGAGACCTGCGCCGACGATGACCACATCACGTGGAAGCATGACTTATCTCCGATTTGTCCGGCCTCCGCGATCGCGCGCGACACCCTCGGCGAACGACGCACCGAACACACGGAGAAATAGTTTTGACACGTATCGTCTTAATATTCCTCGTAGCGTTGATCCGGTGTCAACACCCCCGAGGACCGGGCGCCCAAAGTGCACACCCGGTGCCACAGCGACGGATGGGGCGAACTGCGACCCGAGAGTCGGCAGTCTTCGGCATTGGACGTCGAGCGTCGGTGATCAGTCTGTGCCGGGCTGGGTATTCTGAGACGGATTGGATGTAATCGTTGACCACTAGTCGGACGAAGAGGGACAGCGTGCGGGACGAGGACGGCGATGCTTCAGCAGCAGGAACGATCGAAGCAGTGAAGGTCGAGTCGCGGGGTCGAGGGCGTCCCCGCAAACAGATCGATCTGAGCGCGGTGGCCGACGCAGCGGCGTTACTGTTCAACGAGGAGGGATACGACGCGGTCTCCATCGAGGCCGTCGCCGAAGAACTTTCCGTATCCCGCGCAACGCTGTATCGCGCGGTGTCCACCAAGGAAGGCCTTCTCGGACTTCTGTTCGAACGCAGTACCGACGACCTCTACCGGACCGCATCGGACGTGCTGTCCTCCACGAAGGATCCCAGCGAGGCGCTGTTCGGGCTTATCCGGGTGCAGGTCCATGCCGCCATCCGCATGCGCAGCTACCTTTCGGTGTTCTTCGGCGGGGCCGGGCTCCCCCCTGACGCGTACGCGCGGTGGCGCAAGTGGTCCCGCAAATACGAGGCGGTATGGGCGAAAGCGGTACGCCAAGCAATGGACGCCGGGGTCCTCGAGCCGGGTGATCCGAAAGTCACCACCCGCCTCCTGCTCGGCATGGTCATATGGGTCAGTCGATGGTACAACCCGGCCCTGGACACCACTCCCGATCAGATCGCTGACGAAGCCATCCGCCTCATCCGCCGCAACCAGAACCTCGGCTGAGGACGAACGCGCCGACACCTCTACTGCCACACTTGACGCTCGGGCATCTTTGCCGACCCCGTATTCGGTAGGTGCCATCGGCTCGCCGACGGGTCACCTGCCGACGATCGCTTCCTCGCCGGTAGAACAGCGAGCATCTCCCGCTCCTGCGATGAGTTGTGATGCCACCGCACTGCCATCCGGACGGCGAGAATTCTCGCCCGATGACTGCCGCCTCACTCGTGCCGTCGCCGCTTCCCGGCGCAGACCGGCGTCGACGGGTACGGCGACAGGTCCCATCTAAAAGACATAAGTAATCTCAAAAATATTTTCCGAATCACCCACACGGTTCCCTTGGTCCGATACCGTGTGACAGGTCACATACAATCCTCGCATCCGCCGACTGCCTCCACGTGGGCGTTCGACTCACTTTCACCTGAGGCGAGGGAAAACTACTCGCGCGCCCTTCAGATCGGTTGCGCACCATCAGCATTCAAGGGAGTGTTCTCGATGTCTGTCCGAAAGTCCGCTGTGGTGATGTTGCTACTGGGGACACTACTGGTCGTCGGGGCCGTGGTCGTCAGATTCGCGGTCTTACCTTCGATCACCAAGCTGCCCGATGACCTCAGCCAGTCTCAAAAATACGAGGGAACGATGCAGGCGCTCAACGCCCGATCCTTCGCTTCAGGGGACCTGGCCAACCTGCTGACTCCCGTGCTGCCGATCACCGCTGATCGCTCGCTGACAGTGGACGCGGTCGACGGCGACACGGCGATCGTCACCAGCAAGGCAGTGATCACCCTGCCCGATTCCTCGACACAGAACGATGTGCACACCTACGCAGTCAGCCGGATCGACTATTCCCCTGTCCAAATCTCCGATGACCAGCGCACCGCTCTGATTCCGACGGACAAACAGTCCAGCTTCGAACCGCATTCCGGCCTGGCCTTCAGCTGGCCGATGGACCCGCCCAAGAACGGCACTGCACTCTACGACTCGGTTACCCGTACCGCCCAGCCCGCGACCTACCTCGACGAGACCGAGCTGCAGGGCAGGCAGGTCTACAACTACCGCATCGACGCCGCGGGCCCGATCACCAGCCCGATCGTGCTGGCCCAGTTCAAGGACTTCCCGACCCAGTTGCCAAAGACGTTGCTGACAGGCCTGCTGCAAGTCGGCGTCGTCCCCGAGCAATCGCGTGCGACGCTCGCCGAGGCACTGCCCACACTGCCCGACCTGGTACCGATCGGATTCGGTAGCACCAACCAGATCCAGGCGGCCGTGGACTCGGAGTTCGGTGCGCCGCTGCAGGTCAATCAAACCCAAGGCATGTACGTCACAGTATCCACTGGTGGCCGCGATCTGCCGGCCCTCCCGTTGTCGATCGTTTCATTACATACTGCCGATTCCGAAGTCTCCGCATCCGCCGACACCTTGTCCAAGAACTCCACCCTGCTCTCCCTGCTCGGCCTGTGGTTACCTCTTGTCGCAGCCGTCGCCGGTGTCGGGCTCCTCACATTCGGCTTCCTTCGCCGCAAGCCTTCTGTCTGACCGTGGGGGTGCGCCAGCACACGGTGATCGGCCACGAAGTGGGATTGAGCGGCGCGTGTCATCAGGAAGGCACCGTGCAGGTGTACACCGAGCACGATGTCCCAGTCGGCCTCTGTCATCTTGTGTGGCAGGCTGTCACGGGTCACGCCGGCATTGTTGACCAGCACGTGCAGGCCGCCTAGGTCGGCAACCACTGCGGCCATGGCCGCATCCACCGACTCTGCGTCCGAGACGTCGCAGACCAGACCGACCGACGCAGAGCCGGTTTCGGCGGTAATGGTCTTCGCAGCGGTCGTGGCGGCCTCGACGTCCAGGTCGAGCACCGCTACGGCGGCGCATTCCTCGGCCAGGCGCAGAGCGGTGCCCAAGCCGATCACCGGTGACCACAGCCAGCTTCGAATCGAAGCGTCCTGCTGCCACGGTGTCCTCCTGGATGTTCGGTGAGTGTTCGATGGATGCGGGGATCAGAAGATGCCGGCGTCGCGACCGCCGCCGTCGACACTGATCCGCTGCCCCGTCACGTAACCGGAGCCGTCGGAGAGCAGGAACTCGACCACACCGGCCACGTCGTCGGGTCGGCAGACCCGGCCGAACGGAGCGGCGGCGTCGAGGTCCTCGATCTCGGCGCCGGCCGAGGCCCGGACCAGGCGGCGCCCCATCTCGGTCATCACCAGGCCGGGGGCCACGATGTTGGCACGGACCCCGTGCTCGCGTTCCTTGCGTGCTACGGTCAGCACGCAGGTCTCCATCGCGGCCTTGGCCATCGTGTAGGGAGCGGCGTGAGCTGGGGTCAGCGGCACGGTGCTGCTGGAGATCATCACCACATCACCTCGTCCAGCGGCCCGCAGATCTGGCAGTAGCGCCTGGAGCAGGGCGATCGGACCCAGCGCGTGCACCTGAAGCTGGGCCGTGAAGTCCGCCGTCGAGGTGCGGGCCACGGTGGCTCCTTTGCTCGCGGAGCCGGCGTTGCTGATCAGTGCGTCTATCGGTCCGAGCCGGTCCCGGATTGCGGCCGCCAGCTGCTCGCCGGCACCGGGGGCACCGATCTCGGCGGCGAACGCTTCTGCATGACCGCCGGCGGCCCGGATCTCCTCGACAACATCGGCCGCGGCGTCCGCAGCGCGTCGGTAATTCACCGCCACGGTGGCACCGGCGGCGCCGAGACGGAGCGCGATGCCTCGCCCGACTCCGCGCGACGCGCCGGTAACCAGCACCGTGCGGCCTGCCAGGGGGCTCATGCGCCCACCAGCCGTCGGCCGATGAGGTCCTTCATCACCTCGTTGGCGCCGCCGTAGATCCGCTGGACCCGGGCGTCCCGCCACATCCTGGCAATCGGATACTCCTCCATGTAGCCGTAGCCGCCGAAGAGCTGGAGAACCCGGTCTATCACGCCCCATTGGAGCTCGGTGGCCTTGTACTTGCAGCCTGCGGCCTCCTCAGCACTCAGGCTGCCGTCGTCGACCGCCAGCACGCAGCGGTCCACGTACGTCTGCATTACGGCGATGTCGGTATGCAGCTCGGCCAGGGTCATCCGGACCGACTGCAGTTGGGCAATTGGTCCACCGAACGCGATGCGCTCGGTCAGATACGCCAGGGCGAGGTCGAATGCCACCCGGGCGGAAGAGACCGCGGAGACCGCGATCGAGAGCCGCTCCCGGGGCAGGTTGGTGATCGCGCCGGAGAGTCCGCGGCCCGCCTCGCCGACCAGGTTGGACGCCGGCACCCGGCACTCGTCGAAGAAGAGCTCGGCAGTGTCCTGGCCACGTCGGCCGATCTTGTGCATCGGGTTGCCGCGTTTGAAACCAGTGGTGCCGTATTCGACCGCGATCAGGCTGGTGCCGCGGCCGTCGCGCTCGCCGGTACGGGCCAGCACGATGGCCAGATCGCACGTGGCACCTGAGGTGATGAATGTCTTGGAGCCGTTGAGCACGTACTCGTCGCCCTCGCGGCGCGCGGTGGTGGTGATCGCGGCCAGGTCGGAGCCGGCGCCCGGTTCGCTCATGCCCAGGGAGACCACCAGTTCACCGGCGGTGAACCGGGGCACCCAGCGGGCCCGCTGCTCGTCGGTGGCCAGGTCGCGCAGGTACGGCACGATGATGTCGTTCTGCATGCTGAACAGGTCGGCGGCCATCCCGGAGGCGACGACCTCCTCGGTCATCACCGCGTTGTACCGGAAGTCGTCGATACCCAGTCCGCCCAGCGAGAGGTCGAATTCGAAGCCCAGGAACCCGGCTTGTCCGGCTGCCTTCACGAAGGCGCGGTCCGGGGTGCCAGCGGCCTCCCACGAGGCTACGTGCGGTACGGCCTCGCGGTCCAGGAAGGCCCGGAAGGCGCTGCGGAACTCCTCGTGCCAGGGCTGGTACACGGTCCTACGCATCGACGGTCTCCTTGGTACGGGCCACCAGCGAGGCCGGGGGTGTGAATCGCTCCCCGTGCCGCGCGGCCAATTCCTGGGCTCGGGCGACGAAGCCGATGAACACTTCGTGGGGCATGGGTCCTCTTTCCACTCCGGTAGCCGAGCAACCGGGACAGGCGGGATCAGGTCGGTCGCAAGGGGCCTCCGGCGGGTGGCCCGGCGACTTGAAGCGTCCCAACTCCACCCCGACACTGTCAATATTTAAACAAGAATTAATATTAACGTATTTGTCTTATCGCTGGTCTAACGAAGAAAATACTCTAGAATTGCAAGTTACATTCGGTGGCCCGGATCCGGAAACGCCAGGTGGACGGTGACGCCAGGCCACCGTCCACTGAACGCTGCGGAACGGAACTTCAGAAGCGTTCGTCGGGTCCTGGTGCGAAGGGCCCGAAGGTGGCCGGTCGGCGCTCCAGGAACGACAACACTCCCTCACGTGCATCCGACGAGCGCAACCGGCTCGCGTACACCCGGGACTCGACCTCGGAGGCCTGGCGTGGCGTGGCGTGGCGCCACGAGTCCATGAGCAGCCGCTTCGCCAATGCCACCGACGTGGGTGACGTGTCGGTGACGAACTGGTGTGCGTAGGCAACGGCGTGCTCCAGCACCTCCTCCGGCGGTACGACTCGGGTGATCAGGCCCGCAGTGAGCGCCTCGTCGGCGCCGAAGATGCGACCGGACAGCAGCCAGTCGGCGGCCGTCGCAAGCCCGACCAGTCGCGGCAGGTACCACGAGGACGCGCTCTCGGGCACCACGCCGCGGCGGGTGAAGACGAACCCGAAGCGGGCGGTCGAGCTGACGATCTTGACGTCACACGCCGCGATGATCGAGGCGCCGCCACCGACCGCGTCCCCGTTCACTGCAGCGATCACCGGGGTGCTCATGTCGAACAGCCGCTCGCTGACCCGGCCGCCCGGCTCGCGGTACCCCGTCGGCGTATGCCCTGGCGTGTCCTCCTCGAGCGCCGCGATCAGCGTGTCCGGTCCGTGCAATTCGGCGCCGACGCAGAACGAGGCGCCGGCACCGGTCAGCAGCACCACTCGCACTTCCGGGTCACGATCGGCCCGGTCGAGCGCGTCGGCGAGATCTCGCAACATTTGGTTGCGCAACGCATTGCGTCGTTCCGGCGCGTCCAGAGTGATCACGGCCATCCCGTCGTCGACCCGGTAGTCGATCTCCTCGTACTTCCGGTCGCCCGCCTCGGCGCCCATCACAGACCGCCTGAGCACACCAGCACCTGCCCGGTGATGTAGCTCGACTCCGGGGCGCAGAGCAGATAAACGGCGCCGGCCGCCTCCTCGACCGTGCCGGCCCGGCCCAGTGCGATCTGTGCGGTCGCCCTCTCGTGCACGGCCGGATTGATGCCGACCTTGATGGTGCGCCCGTCCACGTCGATGGTCTGTTCCTCGGTGGTGACAGCGGTCAACCGGGTGGTGATCACACCATAGGCCACCGCATTGACGGTCACGTTGTAGCGACCCCATTCCTTCGCGAGCGTCTTGGTCATGCCCACCAGGCCTGCCTTGGCGGTGGAGTAGTTGACCTGCCCCGGGTTTCCGTAAAGGCCGGAAGTCGAGGACGTGTTGACCACCTTGCGGTTAGGGACCACGAGACCTTCGGCGCGCTCCTTCTTCACGGCCGCACTGATCACTGGCTGCGCGGCGCGCAGGATCCGGAACGGGGCACGCAGGTGCACATCGAGAATGTCGTCGAACTGCTGGTCGGTCATCTTCTGGACGACGTTGTCCCACGTGTAGCCCGCGTTGTTCACAATGATGTCGACGCCACCGAAGGTATCGACGGCCGTGCCGATGAAGCGGTCGGCGAAGTCCAGGTCCGTGACACTTCCGACGACGGCCACCGCCTCACCGCCCGCGGCCTCGATGGCGGCCACCACCTCCTTCGCCGATGCATCGTCCAGGTCGTTCACGACAACCCGCGCACCTTCTGCGGCCAGCTTCTGCGCGACAGCTCGGCCGATGCCCCGCCCCGAGCCCGAGACGAGCGCGACCCTCCGGTTCAGCTTTCCACTCACAAGACACCTCCACGATTGGGTTCCAAGGTCGATTCGTGAACGGTAATTTCAGTTAGGTCACTGAGTCAACAGGCGTGTTTAGTCGTAAATAACCCATTTCATGTTAATATTGCATCTGCTAACTTGAAGAGACTTCAACTGACTTCACCGCCAACCGCTGGAGAGCGTCAATGAGCACTCGCGACACGCGCACCGTCACCATCACCGGAGTGGGCATGGTGCCCTTCGCCAAGCCAGGCGCCAGTGAGAACTACGACGTCATGGGCGCTACCGCCGCACGCCAGGCCCTGGCCGATGCGGGCATCAGTTACACCGACGTCCAACAGGCGTACGTCGGCTACGTCTACGGGGACTCGACCTGCGGGCAGGCTGCGCTGTACGGGGTCGGCCTGTCCGGCATCCCGATCGTGAACGTGAACAACAACTGTTCCACCGGCTCCACTGCGCTTTGGCTCGCTCGTCAGGCCGTCGCGTCGGGCACGGCCGACTGCGTGCTGGCACTGGGATTCGAGCAGATGCGCCCGGGCGCCCTGGTCAACGTTTGGGACGACCGACCCAGCCCCACGACCCGTGGCGAGATGATCACCACCGCCCAGCCCGGCGGCGATCTGCCCGCACCAGTAGCCGCCAAGACCTTCGGCGGGGCCGGCGTCGCCTACATGGAGAAGTACGGGATCCTCCCGGAGACTTTCGGCCGGGTGTCGGTCAAGGCACGAAGCCACGCCACCCGAAACCCGCTCGCCGTCTTCCGCGACCCCATCGACCTGGACAAAGTGATGGGCTCCAAGCAGATCTGGGGCCCACTCACCCTGCTGATGTGCTGTCCACCGACCAACGGTGCCGCCGCAGCCGTGGTGATGAGCGAGGAGTTCGCCCGTTCCAAGGGGCTGGACGCGTCGATCAGGCTCCGCAGCCAGGCGCTGGTCACCGATGTCGCGGGCACGTTCGACGACAACGACATGATGAAGGTCGTCGGATACGAGATGACCCGCGAGGCCGCCCGTCAGGTGTACGAGGACTCGGGTGTCGATCCGCTGGACATTCCTGTGGTGGAGCTGCACGACTGCTTCGCGACCAACGAGCTGATCACCTACGAGGGTCTCGGCCTCACCCCGGAGGGCACGGCCGAAAAGTTCGTGCTCGCCGGCGACAACACCTACGGCGGGCGGGTTGTCACCAACCCGTCCGGCGGCCTCCTCTCCAAGGGGCACCCGCTGGGTGCAACCGGTCTTGCGCAGTGCGCCGAGCTGGTCTGGCAGTTGCGCGGCCAGGCCGGCGACCGCCAGGTGGAGGGCGCCACGCTCGCGCTCCAGCACAACATCGGCCTCGGCGGCGCCGCCGTGGTCTCCCTCTACGAAAAGATCTCCTGATGCCCCTCGACGCCTCCATCCTTCAGCGCACCGACACCACGGTCGAGGTGACCGTGGAACGCGGC
This sequence comes from Nocardia glycosmidis, assembly GCF_052545115.1. Lineage (NCBI taxonomy): Bacteria > Bacillati > Actinomycetota > Actinomycetes > Mycobacteriales > Nocardiaceae > Nocardia > Nocardia glycosmidis. The sequence goes on from NZ_JBQWRH010000019.1 coordinate 60,595, forward strand.
CGGATTCAGCAGTTCGCCAAGGCCATCGGCGAGAAGGACCCGGTCTACTCCGACCTGGACGCCGCCCGCGCGGCCGGCCACCCAGACCTGCTCGCGCCGCCGACCTTCCTGTTCGGCTTGGAGCTCGAGCGCTCCGATGTCTTCGACGTGCTCGGTGAGTACGGCGTGGACCTGAGCCAGGTGCTGCACGGCGAGCAGTCGTTCCGCTACTTCGAGCCGGTGCACGCTGGCGACACAGTGGTCTTCGCCCCGTCGTACGTGGACCTGTACTCCAAGGCCGGCGGCAGCCTCGACTTCCTCGTCCGACGCTGCGAGGTGCTGCGTGACGGCAGCAAGGTCGCCGAACTGGAGTCCACCACTGTCGTCAAGAACGGAGGGATCGCCTCGTGAGCACGCCGGACATCACCATCCCGGACCTCGAGCCGGGTCCGATCACCCGCACCACCCTGGCCCTGTTCGCCGGTGCCTCGGGTGACCACAACCCGATCCACATCGATCTGGACGCAGCAAAGGCCGCGGGCCTGGACGACGTGTTCGCCCACGGCATGCTGTCGATGGCCTACCTGGGCCGGCTGCTCACCGACGCGGTGCCGCAGTCGCGGCTCCGCGAGCTGTCCACCCGGTTCACCGCGATCACGCCCGTCCTGGCCGAGCCCCGGTTGAGTGCAGAGGTGGTACCCGAGGAGAGCACCGAAGCGGCAGTCGTGCTGCGGTTGAGCGCCGTCCTATCCGATGGCACCCGGACCATGAGCGGGCACGCAGTGCTCTCCCCCGCGTGATCCGACCGACTGCACAGGGCGCGGCTCCCCGCCACCCGGTGTTGGCCAGCGGCCTGCCCGGCAGCGCCGCCTGGATGGACCCTGCTCACCGAGGGCGTGCGTCCGCTGGTGCCGGGGTGTCTCGGTGTCGACGAGGCCGGTGCCGAGTGCACCCGGCACGGCCTTTTCGTGGTCACCCAGCAGCTGGAGTTCGGCAATCCGCCGGGGACCCCCGGGTGACGGGAGCGGCGGCGGCCCGTCGCCTGCTCGATGAAGGTGATGGTGATCGGCAATACCTCCGGGCCTCCCGCAGGGAGCCGCGCTGTCGTTCCAGTGCTCCAGCGGGCAAACACGGTGGCGCAGTGCGGGTATGTATTTCAGCAACACCGAACCGCTACCCTGGAAATTGGCTATACGCGTATAGCTAACGAGAAGGCTGCCTCATAACACAGCGACAGGGCTCAGGCGAGCCCCGGAAGGGTGAGCTTCGTGTACACCATCGATGGCGTGATGCAGGTCGTCGACCGGCATCCTGTACTGTTCGTTGCATTGGCTTTCGCAACATATGGGTTCGGCTTCGCGCAGTACCTGACAAGCATGTACATGCAGATCAGGAACAAGGACTGTCCGTTCTTCTTCTGGCAGCATGCCTGGTACTTCGGCCACGATCTCACCTTCGTCCTTCTCTTCAGCATGTGGTTCTTCCAGGTCGACCACTGGCTGTTCAAGCTCCTATGGGCAGGCTGCGTCACTTTCGTCGCGATCGAGATCTACTCGCTTCAACTCGTGGTCAGGAACGAACGCCAATCGGTGTTTGGCCGGTACTACACCGAGCCTGTGTCCGCACGAACGGCCTGGATTCGAGGAATCGCAGCATATTCGGCCGGCGTCATCCTGTTCATGGTCATCCGCGCGGCAATCGGTGACGTCATGTGCCTGGTACTCATGATGTCGACCAACGCCACCCTTGCAATCGCGACGCAGTTCAAGCTCGAGGAGACGAAGGTCCGCCAGCCGGGGATCATCGCGCTGGCATGGTTCACCCTTCTCGGCACGATTCTGACCTTCATGCCGCCCGGGTACGGGTTCTTCAGCACCGCCGTCACCGCGCTCGACGCGCCGTGGTTCTACGTCCTCGGCGCGTTGAGCACCGTGTGCGCCCTTCGGTTCGTCATCCTCGCCCATCGCATGCCCAAGCAGGGTTCACCCCATGAACCCGTTCCGACGGCACCCGACACGGCCGGACGCCCGACGGCGTCTGCATAGCCGTCGTCAAGTCGCCGCAGTCTCGTGCACGCGCACGCCGTCCGACCCCAAACAGGTGACAACATGCCCGCCGAACCCGCTGCATCCGCGAAGGCCCGCATCGCCCGAGCTGCACGGTACTTGCTACTGGAGTCGGGGTTCACGAAGATGAGCTACACGAAAATTGCGGACGCGAGCGGCGTCGATCGACCGCTCGTGCAGTACCACTTTCCGAGGAAGGAGATCTTCCTCCTCGATTTCCTCGACGACCTGCTCGCCGCAACACGTGACCATGTCCGTAGCCACTATCCCGAGTTGACAGATCCGCTTTCGACTCTCTACGTCATCGGCCAACTGCATTTCGGGACAATCCTTCTCGAGGATCGAATCCGGCTGGTGACACTGGACATCGTGAAGAACCGGGAACTCACCGCGCGCATCATTCGATTCAATGAGCAATGGGTCGCGTCGTTCCTCGGTTCCGAGGAGCTGTCGGCAGCCGAGTCGCTCTCGGACGATGTCACGCTGATCTTGGGGGGGATGTACGAACTCGTGTACCGGTATACGTCCGAAGGGAATTCGCTCGACGTGGCGGGGCTCATGCTTCGGGTGGTCAGCGTATTCGGGTCAAGCGTTCGCGACGTGCCACCCAATGTTGTTCGTGCGACACTCACCAGTCACGCGATCCCCGAAAACGAGCTGAAGAGCTTCTGCCGCGAGCTTCTCGGCCGCGCCATCGCTTGACCGCAGCCCGCGAAGGTTTGGCTGCAGGTTGTCGATAGACCGCGGCCCCGGGAACTATCGACTCCCTGGGCCGCGGTCAATCACGGCACCAGCACGGCGCGGCCGCGGATGTCGCCGACCTTGAGGCGACGGAACGCCTCCAGTGCATCGACCAGTGGGAAGGTCTCCACCTCGATAGAGATGCGACTCTCCTGGGCGAGCCGGACACAGGCCTCGAGGTCCGCGCGTGTGCCACCGTAGGAGCTCCGCAACCAGGCGCCCCAGGGCCAGCCGCGGCCGGTTCGAGCTCGGGCGCTGACCGGTACCGCACCACCACCGAGCCCCAGGACCTGGCACATCCCACCTGGTGCGACCGAGTTGACGGCCGTCGTTGTGGTGGCGGCGTTGCCGACGAAGTCGAAGACCGCGTCGGCACCCAGGCCGCCCGTCAGCTCCAACACCCGCCCGGCGGCGTCCGGGCCGGCCTTAACCACTTCGTGGGCCCCCAGGTCCAAGGCCGCCTTCAGGCGCAATTCGTCCACGTCGAGGGCCACGATCCGCACGTCGGGCACCGTCGCGAGAATCTGCACCCCCACGTGCCCCAGGCCACCGATACCGATGACCAGGGCCGTGGCACCCGGACGCAGCACCGATCGGGACCGGTCGATGGCGTGGTACGGCGTCATCGCGGCATCAGCGAGCGGTGCCGCGGTCACCGGGTCCAGGTTCCCGATGGGCAGCAGATATCGGGCCGGCACCCGCATCAGCTCGGCCATTCCTCCGTCGGGGCCGAGCCCGGGTGCTGGCGGTTGTGCGCGGCGGCCGGTGGCGACGCACAGATTGTCGTCACCTCGCCGGCATGCGATGCACTCGCCGCACGACCAGCACAGGTGCACGACCGCGCTGTCCCCGGGTGACCACCCGGAGACCTGCTCCCCCATCTCCACGACGTGCCCGGTGACCTCGTGGCCGAGCACGACCGGCCGGCGGAACATCGGGCGCTCCGACTCGACCACGTGCAGATCGGAATGGCAGATGCCGGCCCCGGCGACCTGGAGGAGCACGTCCTCGGGTCCGGCCACCGGGTCCGGGACCTCGTGGACGCGGAGGTCGCGAGGTCCGACGAGTTGTACGGCTTTCATGGGCAGGTCACCTGAACTCGTAGCCTGCGTAGGAGGTGTCCTCGACCGCGGTCAGCTTGGTGTTCAGGCCGATCAGACCGCCGTCGTAATGGCGGAACACGATCTTCTTGCCCGGTGTATTGGTGCCGTATGTGTAGTCGATCTTCTCCTCGGCAGCCAGGGAAGCGCTGTTCAGCTCATACACGTGGTCGGTCCACTCCTGTGCCGCCTCGCGGGTGGCCTCCACCCGGCTCGCACCACGACGCACCGCCTCACCGAGTACGCCGGTGACGAAGTCGACCTGACGCTCTGACATGCGGGGCACATTGCCGCCGGAACTGTGCGGCCCGACCAGGAAGAACAGGTTCGGGAAGCCCGGGGCGGCGGCGCCGACGAACGTGAAAGGTCCCTCCTCCCACTCTGCCTTGAGCGATGCACCACCGGCGGTGATGTCGATCCGGTCGTAGGCGCCCGTGATCGCGTCGAAGCCGGTGGCATAGATGATGACATCGAAATCCTCTGCGCCGGCTGTAGTCTCCAACCCCGTCTCGGTGACCCTGGTGATCGGGGTCGTTCGCAGGTCGACCAGGTTCACGTTGGGCCGGTTGTAGACCTCGTAGTAGTTGGTCTCGAACGGCGGGCGCTTGGCCCCGTATCCATGGTCGGGGACCAGGAGGTCGGCCACCGCCGGATCTTGGACGCGGTTGCGGATCTTGCCCTCCAGGAAGTCGCTGAACTCCCGGTTGTAGGTCTTGTCGGTCATCACCTGCAGGTAGTTGCCCAGCAGCTTGGAAAAGCCCGGTGTCTTGTACAGCTGCTCCCAGAACTCCAGACGCTCCGCACGGCTGACCGAACCCGCCTCTACCGGAGCGAAACTGTGCGCGAACCCGGCGAAGGAGCCCTTCAGCGTCTCGTGCATCTGGTCCATGTCGGACTTGATCTGCTCCTGCTCCTCGTCGGTGATGGGCGCGTTGTTGAGCGGCGAGCACCAGTTGGGAGTGCGCTGGTAGATGGTCAGCGAGTCGACAACATCGGCGATCTCGGAGATCACCTGGACTCCGGACGATCCGGTGCCGATCACAGCCACCTTCTTGCCCGCGAAATCGATTCCCGCCCGGGGCCACAGGCCGGTGTGCGCCGAGACGCCGCGGAAGTCCTCGATGCCGGGGACCGCGGGAAACTGGGGCGCCGACAGCATGCCGACACCGGTGATCACGAAACGTGCGTGGATCAGGTCACCATTCGCGGTGGTCACCCACCAGGTACTGGTGTCCTCGTCGAAGTCCATCGCGGAGACCCGGGTGTCGAAGGTGATGTACTTGCGCAGGTCGAAACGGTCTACCACGTGGTTGAGGTAGCGCTCGATCTCGGGCTGACCGGCGAAATGTTCCGACCAGGACCATTCCTCCCGTAGTTCCTTCGAGAAGAAGTAGGCATAGGTGTAGGACTCGGAATCGAAGCGAGCGCCGGGATACCTGTTCCAGTACCAGGTGCCGCCGACTCCGTCGCCGGCCTCCACTACCGCAACGGAGAGGTCGGTCATCGTCAGCCGGTACAGCTGGTAGATCCCGGAGATGCCGGCACCGATGACGAGCACATCAAGCGTGCCCTCGGGCGCGGGGGTGGTCTGGGTGGTGTTCATTGCAGTGTTCCGTTCTGGGTTGTGCTCAGCCGAGCGCACGGATGAAGGCGCCGGCGCGCTCGATCGACGCGGCGGCCTCGGGGAGCCGGCCGAGCAGGATCTGGTGCACGTGCGGCATGCCTTCCTCGACCTGCACCTCGACCCGGCCACCGGCGGCGCGGACCTTATCGGCGATGCGCGCGGTGTCGTCGAAGAGAATCTCCTCGGTGCCGATCTGCACCAGCAGCGGCGGCAGTCCGACCAGGTCGGCGTACAGCGGTGAGGCCAGCGGGTTGGTGCGATCCCCCGCTCCGAGGTACGCGGTCGCGTTGGCGTCGAGCTGGTCCTTGGTGACCAACACGTCGCGCCCGGACCGGTCGGCCATGCTGGCGCTGCCCTGGGTCAGGTCGGCCCATGGCGAGAATGCGACGGCACCGAGCGGGGTCGAGATGCCGGCCTCGCGTGCTGCCAGCAGGGTGGCGAGCACGAGACCGCCGCCGGCGGAGTCCCCGGCCACCACGACCTTTGCCCCGCCGCGCTCCTGTACCAGAGCCCGGAGCGCCGCGGTGGCGTCGTCGAGGGCGGCGGGGAACAGGTGCTCCGGGGCGCGTCGGTAGTCGAGCACGAACACCTCGGCGCCCGACGCGACGGCCAGCGCACCACCCAGGGGTGCGTGGCTTTCACTGGAGCCGAACTGGAAACCCCCGCCGTGCAGGTAGAGCACGGCATGGGAGTTGGCCCCAGCCCCGGCGGGACGGAACCACACACCCGGCACGCCACCCACCACGCCCTCAGTGCGGGTCACACCATCGGGGAGACCCGCCTTCCCCATGCTCGTGTCGTACCCGGAGCGCACTTCTTCAAGAGTGGCATCTTGAGTCGCAAAAGAATAAGCGTCGATAACTGCGTCGATCACACGCTGTTCGGGCACAGCGTCCTCCTCTGAAATGAATCCCTCAGCGGGGCACTCGCCGGAGGTTGCTCTCGACACTCCGGATCTCCGCTGACAGATAAGAGATGAGATGTGGGTGCTGGTTGACAACCGGGGACAGGGACCCGGAGTAATGCGGCTCCACTGGCGGCCAATCTGTGGCGACCGTCACATATTCTATCCGATTTGGTCGGTCAGTAAGTAGAATTTTAATTAACAATTCAAGGTTGACTCGTGAGGGTCGAATCCGCCGACTTCACGTAGTCGTCCAGATTCGGGACCCGGGTCATGTTCCAGTACTGCAAGACCGTCCACGGTGAATTGGTGACCACCCGTCCGGAGGAATTGCGGTAGTAGCTCTCGACGCCATCCAGCGCGAACACCATGCCGCGGTTGGCGGCATCCAGGCGTTCGTTGTAGTCCACGTACACCTCTTCGCGTACCTCGACAGCAGCGATGCCGTCTCGCGCCATGGCCACCAGAAGATCGGTGACATACCGCACCTGGGCCTCGGCAAGGTTGTAGTAACTGCCGCCGGGGGGGTTGGTGTTCGGGCCGAACAGGTAGAAGAGGTTCGGGTAACCGGGACTGGTCAGACCCAGGTAGGCGCGCGCGTTGTCGTCGTGCCACTCCGCACGCAGTTCGCGGCCGTCGACGCCGGACACCTCCAGCGGGTACAGGTAGCGCTGCTGCTGGAATCCGGTGCACAGAACCAGCACATCGAGTTCCACCTCGTCGCCGGCGGTCGTGACGACACCAGTGGGGGTCACCTGGGCGATCCCGCTGCGGACCAGGTCGATGTCGTCGCGCTTGAGCACGTCGAACCACCCGTTGTCGAGGAGAATGCGCCGACCGAACGGCGGGAACGTCGGGGTGCACGCCTCGACCAGGTCCGGGCGGTCGTGCAAGCGTCCAACCATGTAGTCGGTGTAGAAGCGTCGCAACGCTTCGCTGTACTTGTTCACCGAGTTCTGGCTGGTATCCCACTCCGGGTCCACCTCGAGCGCGGGGAACATTCCCTCGGTATACATCCAGTAGAGCCGGAATCGGTTCCACTCCCAGTAGAACGGGACGTTGGCGAGCAGCCAGTGGTCGGCCTCGGAGACCTGCTGGAAGTAGAGGTCGTTGGGCGCCACCCAGTGCGCCGAGCGCTGGAAGACCACCAGGTGCGCGGTCTTGTCGACCACCGCGGGCACCACCTGCATGGCGCTGGCGCCCGACCCGATCACACCGACGCGCTTGCCCGTGAGATCCAGGCCCTCCGGCCACTGCGCCGAATGCGCCACCTCCCCGGCGAAGGTCTCCAATCCGGGGAACTCCGGGATCTTTGGGCGATTGTGCAGTCCCACCGCGGTGACCAGGGCAGATGCTTCGAGGGTCTCCTCGCCCTGTGGCGTCGTCATGGACAGCACCCACCGGTGCCGCTCGGCGTCCCATCGGGCGCTGCGGACGTCTACCCCGAACCGGATGGCATCGCGGACACCCCATTCGTGTGAGGTGTCGACCAGGTATTCGGCGATCTCGTCCCGCTGGGCGAAGTGCTCGCTCCACTGTTTGGCACCGAACGAGAAGGAGTAGAGGTTGGTCGGCACGTCGACGCGAGCACCCGGATAGCGGTTCTCCCACCAGGTACCGCCGACCTCGGAGTTCTTCTCCAGCACGATGTGCGGGATGCCGGCCGCCTTGAGACTGCGCGCGGTGGCGAGTCCGGACACTCCGGCGCCGATCACAGCAACGGAGAACTCCCGCCCGGCCAGTTGCCGATGCACCGACTCGGGCCGGTAGGGGCGCAGCCCCACCTGCTCGCTGACCATCGGCGCGTAGTCCTCCGACACCGGCGCACCCAGGCACTGGCTCATCAGCGCGCTCATCATGCTCAGGTCTGGGGCGGGCAGTTCGGGCTCCAATTCCCCCTTCTGCCAGCGGGACACCGTAACCACGGCGGCGGCGCGGATCTCGGCCTGCACATCCGCGCCGAGCCCACCGCTGGGATCCTCGACGAACCCGACAGGGCGGGAGGGTCGGTAGCGCTCCTCCAGCCAGCGGAGGTCACCGGTGAGCTGGACGAGGACCGGCAGCAGCAACGGGATGGCCGCCTGCTCGATCATCGCGGTCAGATCGACCTGGTCGCTTTCGTCGCTTCTCTGAGCTTTCATCACACGCCTCGACAGTGATTGGTTTCGGGAAGACGTTCGCGGCAGTCAGCAGGCCCAGGCGTCGGACGCCGCGCACAGCGTCCGGACCGCCTCGGTGACCTTCTCGGGCGCTTCGTTCATTGGCTGGATGGTGAGCAGGTCGAGCCCGGCACGCTGGAACGCGCTTAGCCGTTCGGTCACCTCGTCCGGAGTTCCGATCAGGGTCGTCTCGCGGACGAACTCGTCCGGGACGGCGGCCACGGCCTCGGGAACCCGGCCGGAGAGATAGGCGTCCTGGATACGGTCGGCCTCGGGTCCGTACCCGTACCGGTGGGCGAGGTCGTGGTAGAAGTTCTGTTTCCTCGAGCCCATGCCGCCCACGTAGAGCGCCAGCTGCGCACGGGCCTTTTCGAACTCGACGGTGGTGTCAGGGCCGACAGCGACCGGCACCCGGGCGACGATTTCCAGCGGCGCCAGGTCGGACGCGCGTTCGGCTGCGCCTGCAGCCAGGTCGGCGCCCCACACATCCTCGGCGCGACCGGGGTGGAAGAAGATCGGCTCCCACGCGTCGGCCTTCGCGGCCGCCATGCGGACGGTCTTCGGACCGGTGCCAGCCACCGAGATCGGGATGTTCGGGCGGACCGGCTTCTGGATCAGCTTGAGCGGCGGATAGCCCGCAGATCGTGGAATGGTCCATTTCGGACCTTCGTGCACCAACTTCTCCCGCCGCCACACTGTCCGGCACAGGTCAATCGTCTCCGAGATACGTTCCAGGGGGGCGTCGTAGGCGACGCCATGGAAGCCGTCCACGACTTGAGGGCCGGAGGCTCCGAGCCCGAGCCGGAACCGACCTTCGGAGCTGAAGTCCAGGCCCGCCGCGGTCATCGCCAACAGGGTAGGGGTCCGGGTGTGCACCGGCAGAATTCCCGTGGCCAGCTCGACGGTGCGGGTCCGCGCGGCAAGGAAGCCGAGCTGACTCACCGCGTCGAAGGTGTACGCCTCCGAGACGGTCACCGACTCCAGACCGTCGTCCTCTAGGGCCGCGAGCCGATCTCCAGCCTCACTCAGTCGTCCGACAACCCCGATCAGCAGGCCGATCCTGACCCGACGCGCCATCTTGATCCCCGTCCAGAACTAGAAGTAAGAATAACCAGATTGGACGCTACCAAGCTATTTGCGGCTTGAAAAGGGGATAAAGACTGGAGATCATCCGAAATGTTAATTCACATCGATGGATTCGGACATGACACATGGGGTGCGGACAGTGAGCGCGCAGAACGCCACCTCACCACGGGGCTCGTCGAGAACGTGGACGGCCGGCGCCACTCCGCCGCCGGGCGACGCCGGCGCCGCGCGCAGCAGCGCGGGGCGCACCGTCACCTCGTACTCGATGACCTCGTGCCAGTAGACCAACTCTGGCGCTCGAGTCGTGTGGGGCCAGGCCGGCGGCGCCAGGGCCCCCAGGGCGACGGAGCGCCCCGGCAGCGACCCCGGCCCGCAGGCATCCGCGGTTCAGACGCGGCCCGCCGGACGATCGGTCGGGCGGGCCGCCGCCAGGTGGCCTCGAGTCGCCGCTCACCACCCTGTGCCCGGTCAGGCCTCGAGCAACGCGGTCATCAGGGTAATCAGATCCTGGTGCAACGTCGCGCGAACCCGCAGACGGCGAGTCTGTACGATGTCGGCGGCCATGCCAAGGGCGGACCGCACACGGGCACGAGCCTCGGAGTTGCCCAGCTCGGGACGCACTTCACGGAGGACCGAGACCCACTGGTCCACGTGACCGCGGTAACTCAGCACCAGGTCCTCGCGCTCCGCCGGGCTCAGCATCACCACCTCTTCATCGAAGATGCCGAACGCGCGCCCGTGTGGCCCCAGCGCGAGGCTGACGTACAACTCGAGGAGGCCTGCCAGCTCGGACTCTGGAGATCCCAGTCCCGCCAGGTGGTGGACCATCATGTAGTTGAGACCCGTAATGCTGCGGCGCAGGATTACCGCCAGGAGGGCCCCTTTGCTGTCGAAGTACTGGTAGATGGTGGCGAGCGCGGCGTCGGAGTTGGCCGCGATGTCCTCCATGCTCACGTCAGCGAACCCGCGGTCGGCGAAGAGCTGGGTGGCCGCCTCGATGATCTGCTCCCGTCGCCCGCGACCACGGAAGGTCGGTACTTCCGTGGTTGTGCCGCCTTCGGCCAGCGGCACCTGTACCACTGCGGCGGCGAACCGGCGGAGCAGCACGGCCGGTGCCTCGTGACCGTTCGAGCTGGTCGAGGAGCGCAGGCCGCGAGAGTGCGCGAACACCGAGAGCACTGCCCAAGCGAGGAGTTCGACGTCGGCGGCAGAAGCGTTCGGGCGCAGGCCGGCAACCACGGAGGCGACACCCGCCTCGAGCTGACGCGCCCTCGCCCGGTATGCGGTCGCGTCGTGATCGGCGAGGTTGCGGCGTTCCCACCGCCAGAGCATCGCCTCGTCGCGCGCCAGCACCAGCCGGGCCAGCTCCTCGGTCATCTTGTCGAACCGCTCCTGCGGGGAGCCGTCGACGTTCGCGGCCACTTCGACGACGTCGGCGGTCACCGAGATCTGCTCGAGCACAACCCGGGCCAGGATGTCCTGCTTGCTGCGAAAGTGGCGGTACAGCGCAGGTCCTCGAATACCGACTCGCTGAGCGATGTCCTCCATGCTCACCCGGTGGTAGCCCCGCTCCTGAAACAGCTGGCCGGCCGCCTCCACGAGCTGGAGCTTGCGGGCGGACTCCCTGCGGGGGGCAGGTGGCGGCCCCCCCGCCTGGTCAGCTTGTTCAACGGTTCCGACCACGCCGCCTGGTGCGTCGCTCACGCTTATGCCTCACATCGGTCATTGCCCCCGGACCTTCCGGGCCCACGACGGGCCGCGCGGGGTGCACGGAGGACTGATCAGTCCTGGAATTCCTCATTCTACTCTTCTATCTGACCCAGATCGTGTTTCCCACGCGGTTCTCGCCAAAATAGTTATTCCCAGTTATGTTCAATAACGCATCGAGTTGAGAAGGGCGGCCATGGGGCACTACAAGAGCAACCTGCGGGACGTGACGTTCAACCTGTTCGAGCTGCTCGGCCCTGGTTCAGGGTACGGCGCATCGCCTTTCGAGGAGTACGACCGTCCCACGGTCAGCAGCATGCTGACCGAGGTCGAGCGACTGGCACGCGAGAATCTGTCCTCGTCGTTCGTCGAGGGCGACCGCACGCCGCCTACCTTCGACCCGAGCACGCATTCGGTGACCATGCCCCCCGGATTCGCCGCCGACTACCAGCGATGGATGGACTCCGACTGGTGGCAACTTCAGGTGCCGGCCGAGCTGGGTGGCCAGGCCGCCCCGGCAACCCTCATCTGGGCCACCGCGGAGTTCGTGCTCGGCGCCAACCCTGCGTTGTGGGTCTACGCCAGCACCCCGACCGTCGCCCGCGTGATCGCCGGAAATGGTACCGAGCGGGATCAGAGCATTGCCCGGATTCTGCTGGAGCGACGCTGGACCGGAACCATGGTGCTGACCGAGGCCGAGGCAGGGTCGGACGTGGGTGCGGCGCAGACCAATGCCGTTCTCAACCCTGACGGTACCTGGGACCTCGAGGGCACCAAGCGGTTCATCACAGCCGGTGACCACGACATGTCCGAGAACATCCTGCACCTCGTCCTGGCGCGGCCGGTCGGTGTGGAGGGTCTCGGGGGCCCCGGCACCAAGGGACTGAGCCTGTTTCTCGTGCCCAAGTACGACTTCGATCCCGTCACCGGAGAGTTGACCGGCCGCCGTAACGGGGTGCGCGTGACCGGCCTGGAGCACAAAATGGGGTTGCACGCCTCGGCCACCTGCGAGCTCAGCCTGGGTGGCGACGAACCGGCGCGTGGCTGGCTTCTCGGCGAAGTGCATCAGGGCATGGCCCAGATGTTCGACGTCATCGAATATGCCCGGATGATGGTCGGCGCAAAGGCCGTGGCCACCCTGTCGACCGGGTACCTCAACGCCTTGGAGTACGCCCGGACCCGGGTCCAGGGCCCCGACCTCACCCAGTCCCGCGACGCGACCGCTCCCAAGGTGAACATCGTCCAGCACCCCGATGTGCGCCGCTCACTGCTGACCCAGAAGGCTTACGCGGAAGGCCTGCGCTCGCTGCTGCTGTGGACCGCATCCTGGCGGGACCGGGCGGCCCGGAAGTGGTATGCCGGCGACGACGCAAAGATGGAGTCCGGGGTAAACGACCTGCTGCTACCTGTCGTCAAGGGCTACGGCTCGGAACGCTCGTGGGTGCTGCTGGGCACCGAGAGTCTGCAAACCCTCGGCGGATCCGGCTACCTGGTCGACCATCCACTGGAGCAGTACGTACGTGACGGCAAGATCGACACCCTGTACGAGGGCACCACCGCGATCCAGGGACAGGACCTCTTCTTCCGCAAGATCGCCCGCGACTCCGGACGCACCTTGCAGGTTGTGCTCGACGAGGTGCGCGCCGCCCTCACCGACGTCGATCCGCGGCTCGCCGCCGAGCACGTGGCGTTGAAATCCTCGGTCGAGGACCTCGAGGCAGTGGTCGACCGACTGCTGAAGCAGGCGGCGGCTGCCGCGGGCGCCAACGGCCGCACGATCTACGACGTTGGCCTCAACGCCAGCCGCCTGCTCACCATGCTCGGTGACCTACTAGTGGCCTGGCTACTGGTCCGCAGCGCCTCGATCGCCCTGATCGCCCTGGACAGCCAGCCGTCCGAGACCGACCGGCACTTCTACACAGGCAAGATTGCCGCCGCTCGCCACTTCTGTCGACTGATACTGCCGCACGTATCCGCCGAACGGCGCATCTGCGAGTCCACCGATCTCACCATCATGGACCTGAACCCCGCCGCCTTCTGACCACACTGGAGCCTTTTCCCGACCCCGGCAGGAGCTGCCATGACATCCACGACAACGGGTCCAACCGCCGTCCCGGCGGATTCGGACCCGGTCTCCTCGAAGGCCACCGAACAGGCGCACCACACCGACCTGACCACAGACGAGCACGGCGGCATCGACCTGCAGGTGCTCGACCAGCAAGTCCTTGCCGCCTTCGACCTGCCGGCGAACGCACTGGCACGGCGCGAACTGCTGGGCGGCGGGCTCTCCCAGACCACCATCCGCTACCGATTCACCCCGACGTCGCCGCTCACCTCTTCGGTGATCGTGCGGATCCCGCCGGTGCACGGACCGCTGGCACCGTACAGCCCCGAGGGCGAGGCCGCCCTGATGCGCTGGCTCGGCGGCCACGGCGTAGCCGTGCCTACGGTGCTGCACAGCAGCCCGGCCGATGGCCCGCTGGGACGGGCGTTCCTGATCTCCGAAGAGGTGACCGGCGACGTCGTGCGAGACGGAGCCCTCGGCTACACCGACGAGGACAAGCGGGCGCTGGCCCAAGCCTACACCACTGCGCTGGTCGGATTTCACGGCCTGTCCGAGACACCGCGGTCCGCCGAGGTGCTCGGCTGGGCCCCACGCAAGGACCCCGAAGGCGTGATCGACCGGTGGACCCGAAGCCTCACCGAGACCGAGCTGACGCTCCCGGACTTCCACCGGTTCCTCACCGACTGGCTGGTGGCCCGGATGCCGACCGCCGGTGGCGTCACCATCGTCCACGGCGACTACCGGCTCGGCAACGTGTTGTGGCACCGGCCCGGCGAGATGGCGGCCATCCTCGACTGGGAGGAGGCCGGCGAGGGCGACCCGTACTTCGACCTCGGCTGGACACTGATGGGCACCGACGCGCCCGGGGACTCGATGATGGGCGTGCTCAGCCGACGCGACTTCCTGGCGCTCTACGAGAAACTGAGCGGCACCGAGATCGACCGTGAGCGGCTGCTGTGGTGGGAGGTCGCGGCCGGCTGGTCACGGCTGTGTATGGAAGCCAAGGCAATCGCCTTGATCGGCGAAGGTCACTACTTCGACCTGCGCCCGCTGCTCTCCACCTACCTGAACCGTCGGCTCTCGATCAACCTGTTGGAGAAGATCCAGCGCCACGAGGGCACCCGAATCGGATCGGAGCACCTGTGATGGACTACCTGACCCACGCCAACGCGCTGGAGGCGATCGTTCGCACCATCGAGCAGGAGGTGATCGGACGAATCGACGACGCCTACGCCCGCAGCCAGCTGTGGTCGTCCAGCGGCATTCTGGCCAACATCGCCCGCGAGCTGACCGAGGCCGCTGAGGCAACCGGATCCGGTGCCGCTCTCCTGCCGTGCGGACACACCTCCCACGACACCGACGCCCCGGACTCCGCTGACTTCGCCACTTGCTCCACCACCCTGCTCGAGAAGGTCCGCACCGACGTGGCCGCCCAGCGCTCGCTGCATTACCGCAAGGCGACCACCGGCGCGCGATGCCCCGGTTCCGGTACCCACGAACCGGATCGAGGAGATTGAGGAGATAGCAATGCGCGTCCACGAACTGTTGGACCACTGGGCCGATCGGTGCCCGAACGAGATCTACGTCAGCGACGACCGGCGGAGTCTCACATGGGACGAGATGCGTCGATGGACCCACCGAATCGGCAACTGGCTGGCTGGCACCCTGCAGCCCGGTGATCGGTTCTGCCTGCTGGATCGGAACTCACTCGAGATGGTCGCGGTGTACTTCGGGGCGTCGCGCGCCGGCGTCGTGCCCGTGCCGCTCAACTTTCGCTTGGCCCCACGCGAGTGGAAGTACATCGTCGAGGACGCGCGGTGCGCACTTGCGGTGGTGCACGACGACTACGCGGAAGCCCTGGCGTCGGTCCTGCCGGACATCGCGACGTCGGTCATGCAGCACGGCTACGCATCCGCCCTGGGATTCGAACCAGCGGTGTGTGCCTTCCCAGACGAAACGGTCGATCGAGACGTCCCCACGGACGCTGTATACCACCAGATGTACACCAGCGGTACCACCGGAAAGCCCAAGGGCGCGATGGTGACGCACCGAGCGACCTGTATGAATGCCCTGCAGATCCAGCAGGCCCTGAGGTCGGTACGCAAGGCGACGTTGTGCGTCATGCCCATGTTCCACGCCGGTGCGGCCCTGCAGATCCTCGCGTACACGTCAGGCGGGTGCTCGATCCACGTCGTTCGCGACTTCGACCAGGCCGATGTGCTTCAGACGATGTCGGAGCGCCGCATTGCGCTCCTCACGCTTGCCCCGGCGATGATCCAGGGCATGATTTCCGCCCCGCTCGCCGCAGAGCTCGATTTCTCGTCGTTGGACCTAATAGTGTACGGCTCTGCACCCATGGCGACGGAGCTGGTCAAGCGCGCGATCGACGTCTTCGGCTGTGACTTCGCACAGGCGTACGGAATGACCGAAACCTGCGCGGTGGCAACCATTCTCTTACCCGAAGACCACCACACCTCGCTCTCGGACAGACCGGAGATCCTGGCCTCGGCCGGTCGTCCCGTTCTCGGCACCTCCGTCAAGATCGCGGGGCGAGACGGGCAGGATCTTCCCGTCGGCTCCGTGGGAGAGGTCCTGGTCCGGGGTCCGCAACTGATGGAGGGCTACTGGGGACTTCCCGACGCCACCCGCGACACCCTCGCCGACGGTTGGTTGCACACCGGCGATGCCGGCTACCTCGACGCCGAGGGCTACCTGTTCATCTCGGATCGGGTGAAGGACATGATCATCTCAGGCGGTGAGAACATCTACCCGCGCGAGATCGAGGAGGTCTTGTTCGAGATGCCCGAGGTGGCCGACGCCGCGGTCATCGGGGTGCCCAGCGAGCGGTGGGGCGAGAGCCCGATTGCGATCGTCGTCCCCGCACCCGGCGCGTCACCGACCGAGAAATCGATCATCGATCACTGCCGCGCCCACCTCGCACGATTCAAATGCCCTGTTGCGGTGACGTTCACCGACGAACTCCCCCGGAGCGCGGTCGGAAAGGTCCTCAAACGTGACCTACGCGAACCGTACTGGCAGGACCTGGCGCGACGCATCAACTGACTTATCCAGCCAGCGGCGGCAGCGAGGGATGACCGAGCGGTACGCTGCAGCGATGATCTATCACGACAGTCTCGGGCTGTTCGGCTGAGTTCGTTCTGCCCCACCGGACGGTGGAGCAGAACACCGGCCGGGCGACGAGATGCGCAACCCGCCACCGGTCGATTGCGTCGGAGGTCAGGATCGGAGCGAGTGCAGCGGCGGCTCATCACGCCACTGAGGCACGCGACCCTCGACGAACGAGCGAACCCCCTCATCGAAGTCGGGGCGATCCATCAGGTCCAACTGCCCACCGACTTCCCTCTCGAACGACGCCGGAAGTGCGGTCAGCGATACCTCGTTGACCACCGAAAGAGCTTGCGCGAGAGCAACAGCCGGACCTCGAGCCAATCGACTGGCCACAGTGGCCACTTCCTTGTCGAAGTCGGGTACCGGTCGAACTCGATCGGTCAGGCCGCAGTCGACCAACGCCTGGGCATCGAGTTCTTCGTCGAGCAGTACCATCCGCTGCGCACGGGCGCGGCCGACACTCGCGGCGAGGAGCGCAGCGGCTCCACCGTCCGGCATGAGTCCGACACCCGAGAATCCCAGACGAAAGCGGGTTCGAGCCGATACCAGCAATAGGTCGCATGCCAGGGCAAGCGACACCCCGACCCCGATCGCCGTGCCGTCAACGGCCGCGAGCACCGGCCGAGGCAGCTCGACCAGGCGTGTCACCAGACCGTTCACCTCATGCAGCAGCGCCTCGGAGCCGGTGCGGTCCAGCCGTTCCCGGTTGCCCAGGTCGGCGCCGGTGCAGAACACGCCCGGGGTGCCGGTCAGCACGACTACGCGCACCGAGGGATCGCCCATCGCAGCGTCCACCCGGTGGTTGAGCTCGGCGACCACCTCCGGGGTGAGCGCGTTCCCGCGCCGCGGTCGGTCGAGCCGCAGCGTGAGTACTCCGTCAGCCTCCCCCACCAGCACCTCGGCAGAGCCGCTCACGACGCCCCATCCTCGTCCGGATCGCCGGTCACCAGCCAACGGATCCCACCCTCGGCGATGAAGTAGCTTTCGTCGGCAGCGAGCGCCTCGCGGACCGATGGTTCTAGCATTGCCTCGACCAGTTGCTCGGCATCGTCGCGCGTTGCCAACGTGATGTGGGTGATAGCACTGACCCTCCCCTCGACCCGATCGCCCCGCCCCTCGGCCAGTCGACGGGCCAGCGTCTCGTCCAGTCGGTGGTGCCGCACGTAGCCAACTGGACGTGCCTTCACCAATCGTCCCACCAGCTGGATGTGCCGCTCCTCGTAGTAGCGCCGGAACTCCGCGTCGG
The DNA here is from genome assembly GCF_052545115.1 of Nocardia glycosmidis. Lineage (NCBI taxonomy): Bacteria > Bacillati > Actinomycetota > Actinomycetes > Mycobacteriales > Nocardiaceae > Nocardia > Nocardia glycosmidis. The sequence goes on from NZ_JBQWRH010000019.1 coordinate 78,401, forward strand.
TAAGGTCGTCGCGTTTGGCCAGCAGCATTGTCAGGGTGATCACAACGTCGCCTCAGCCAAGAATGCGGCAATCTCGTCGATGGCAGCACGCCCTGCCGGAAGGAAGGATTCGAAGAGCGGCCAGGCATGCGGCACGTCGTCGTAGACATGCAGCCGAGCGGCCACCCGGGCCTCGGTGAGCCTGTCGGCCACCCGGACCGAGTCGTCGAGCAGCACCTCGGCGCTGCTGGCTTGGACCAGCAGCGGAGGAAGCCCGCGCAGGTCGGCGTTCAGCACGGTGGCCTCCGGGTGCGCCCGGTCGACGCCGCACAGGTAGATCGCCACAATGGTCCGCAGGCCTTGGCGGTCGACGGCGAGGTCACGCTCGGCGTTGGTCACCATGCTTTCGCCGCTGCCGGCGAGGTCGAGCAGCGGGGACACGAGGACCGCCCGGGTGGGCAGGCTCCCCCCCGCGTCGCGGCGGCGCATCAGCGCGATCAGGGTGAGCGCGCCGCCGGCAGAGTCGCCACCGACGGCGACGTCCTCGACCGGACCGCACTGCCCGTCCAGGACCGCGTCGAGGGCCGCTGCGGCATCGTCGACCGCGCCGGGGAAGGTGTGTTCGGGTGCGCGGCGGTAATCCGGAAGGAGCACCGTGCGTCCCGTGGCCGCGGAAAGGGACGCAGCCAGGCTGCGATGGCCGCAGGCGCTACCCAGTATGTAGCCGCCACTGTGGAACCAGACCAAGACCTTGGTGGGCGAGGCCCCAGGGGCTGTGACTCGAAGGCAGGGAACTTTCCCCACGGCGACCTCGTCGACCACGGCAGGGTCGACCGGGAACTGCGCCAGCATTCTCTCGAATCGCTCGCGGGTGGCCTCGATCGTCTGTTCGTGCTGGGCCCCGAACACCCCTTCGTAGAGTGCGTTTGCACGAGCGATCTGGTCGCAGGACGAGCTCTGCCCGTGATCCGACCCGGTCACGCTCACGGGTCGTGCAGTGTGCGGCATGCCACGAGAGGCTAGCACCAGACAACCCTGAAGTACAGACCGAAAGCAGAATACGTAATAACGTCTATGGCTGTTTACGTCAATGGATTCGGATGTTGACGAACGAGTGCATCGAAATTACAGTTCACATACTCGGAGAGTTGATGTGATGGACAGCACACTGCTGCCCGCGCCTCGCAGTGCCAGGCCAGCTTTGCCTTGCTCGCACCGGCACCCGCCGTAGTCATCAGGAGGACATCGTGTATCCCGGCCCCCGAGCGAAGGACTATCCCGACCGTGTCGCCCTGGTCATGGCGGACACAGGTGAGTCCCTCACTTTCCGTCAGTTCGAGGAGCATGCCAACCAGATGGCCCACTTCATCCGCGACGCCGGCGTCGGGCAGGGTGAGCGGATCGCGGTGATGTTCGAGAACTCGCTGGGTTCCGTGGTGGTGCAGGGCGCCGGCGAGCGCACCGGCGTGTACTACACCCTGATCAACTACCACTCGACCGCTGACGAGGCGGCGTACATCATCGCCGACTCCGACTCGAAGGTCGTGGTGGTGTCCGCTCACGTCGCCGACGTGGCCCGGCAACTGCCCGCGATGTGCCCGAACGTGGAGCGGTGGCTGATGTGGGACAAGCCTGACGACGTCATGGAGTTCGAAGACTACGAGGCAGTGGTCGGTGCATACCCGACAACACCGGTCGAGAACGAGAAGCTGGGAATGGCCCTGTTGTACTCGTCGGGTACCACCGGTCAACCGAAGGGCGTGCTGCGACCGCAGGTGGACATCGACCCGAGCGACCCCTTGCCGATCTTCCAGCTGGTACCGAAGGTGTACCGCACCCGCCCGGACATGGTCTTCCTGCAACCGGCGCCGCTGTACCACTCCGGCCCGCAGTCCTCCACTGCCGAGTCGCTGCGCTGCGGCGGCACCTGCGTCATCATGTCCCGCTTCGACGCGGAGAACTTCCTGCACCTGGTGGACAAGTACAAGGTGACCCACTCGCTGGTGGTACCGACCATGATGTCGCGGATCCTGCAATTGCCCGACGAGGTGCGCTTGAACTACGACGTCTCGTCAATCGAGGCAATCACCCACGGGGCTGCCCCGTGCCCACCCTCGGTCAAGCGCGGCATGATCGACTGGCTGGGCCCGATCATCTACGAGTACTACGGCTCGACCGAGGCCAACGGCAGCGTCATCTGCGACTCCGAGGAGTGGCTGGCGCACCCCGGAACCGTCGGTAAGCCCCTAGCCGGAGAGCTGCTGATTCTGGACCCGTTCGGCAAGGACGTACCTGCCGGCGAGACCGGGCAGGTCTGGATCAAGGGGGTCACAAACTTCGTCTATCTCAATGACCCGGAAAAGACCGCCGAGGCGCAAAGCGCCGACGGATCGATGAGCACCACCGGAGACATCGGCTATGTGGACGCAGACGGCTACCTGTTCCTGACCGACCGGGTTGGCTTCACAGTGATCTCCGGCGGAGTGAACATCTACCCTCGCGAAATCGAGGACGTAGTGGTCGAGCACCCTGCGGTGGCCGACGCCGCCGTGGTCGGGGTTCCCGACGACGACCTCGGTGAGGTGGTCAAGGCGGTGGTCGAGCTGCTTCCCGGCCACGACGCCGAGGGTATCGAGGCCGACATTCTGGAGTTCTGCAAGCCGCGGCTGGCCAAGTACAAGTGGCCTCGTTCGATCGAGGTGACCTCCGCACTGCCGCGCAACACCAACGGCAAGCTCATGAAGCGGGAGATCCGTGACATGTGCCTGAATGCCGCCCGTTCGTGACCCTGGAGGAAAACGCAGATGTCCCGTAGCTACGGTGATTTCTCCCGCCCGGCCTACCGTGATCCGCGGTGGATGGAGACCCACTGGTTCTCCGCAACGACCGAGAGCAACATCCGACTGCATTTCTGGACCGGGTTCCGGTTGAATACCGGTGTCGCGACCACCAAGGTCTACGCATTCTCCCGGATGTGCGACTCCGTGTTGGACATGGAGATGTGCGACATGCAGTACAACAGCCCGATCGGCAACGCCCGGCTGGCCGACTTCACTTTGGACAGCGGGGTGAGGGTCACCGGACGTGCGCCGCACAACTATGATCTGACGTACCGCTCACACTGTCGACGCATGCAGGCAGACCTGCACTTCGAGGCGCTGATGCCGCCGGCAGATCTGGAGTTCACCAAGGTGGCCGACGGCCCTGAGGGGTTCGTCGCATTCCACCGAACCCCAGGCCAGGACGCCCCGGCCAACCGCACCGGGACCGAACCGTACGGGCACATCGACCAGACCATGCGGGTGACCGGGACCGTGGTTATCGACGGCACCGAACACCTGGTGGATTGCATCAGCAACCGCGATCACTCGTGGAGTCCCCGGGCCGAAGTCGGCCACACGATCGGCACCTTCGACCTGATCCACTTCGGGGAGGAGCTGACCCTGCTCACCCACACCGGTGAGCGACTGGACGGTACCCCGGATGTGTCCCACGGCTACGTGCTGCGTGCGGGTCGACCGCTGCGGCTGACCAAGGCCGGGGTCAGCTACGTCCGCGACGGACTGCGGATCACCGGTCTGCGCTACGACGTGGTCGACGAGGAGGGCACCTCTTACGCGATCACCGGCACCGCCCGGGCCTCCGCAGAGATCGACGGCGGACAGAACATCTTCCTGGTGATGGGCCTGTTCGACTGCGAGTGGGAGGGCCGCAGCGGCTACGGCGAGGTGCAGTGGCACGACTACATCTCCCGCCTCCAGGGCGTTCGCGCTGCGGAGCGATCCTCTGCCTCCTGACCCGCTGCGGCGCACCGTCCTCCACCGTGTGCCGCAGCCCAACCACCGGCCCGACCGACACGATCGGTCGGGCCAGTGGTGTCTCCGGGAAGAGCCAGTGGGCCAGCGATCGAGGTACGCTACTGCTCCGCGACCGAGCCGCTCGAGCCCGGCACCGAAGTGATACCGGGAGAACACGTCTCGGCCCGCACGGTCAGTCGTCCAGCGTGGAAGTCGTCGAGGACGGCGTGAACCACCTCGCGAGCATCGGCGCGATTCGAACCGATACTGCCGGAGGGGCCGCGCCGGATCCAGCCGGAGGCGTAGACCCCGGTTACCTCCAGGCCGTCCGTGTCCACCACTCGTCCTGACTCGGAGGGTACGACGCAACGGCGCTCGTCCCAGGGCAGACCGGGCACCGCGGTTCCAGCGAACCCGGCGGCGTTCAGCACCAGCGAACAGTCCATGTCCACGGTGCGCGTCGAGGCCTTGGCCACCACACGGCCGTCCTCGACGGTCTCGAGGTCGTTGCAAACCAGGTGCACCCCGGTGACCCGGTCGGCGCCGTGCAGTCGCTGGGGGGACACCGCGAACACCAGGTCTACCCGGCGCCCGCCGCCCGGGACCGTGAGTGCCAGCTGCCGCATCAGGTCCAGCCGGTGCGCCGTCAGGGCGTCGTCTGCGGGGCGTTCGTCGAGGTGCTCGGGCCGGCAGTGGACCTCTATCCCCGGCGTGCTGCGCAGGCCCATCAGCTCCGGGGTGGTGAATGCGGCCTCGCGCGGGCCGCGGCGACCCAGTACGGTCACCCGCCGAATGCCGCTGCCACGCAGTGCCTCCAACGCGTGCGCAGCGATGTCGGTGGCGGCCAGTCGGTCGGGATCGGTGAGGAGGATACGAGCGACATCCAGGGCGACGTTGCCGTTGCCGATCACCACGGCGTGCTCACCGGACAGATCCACCGGTAGGTCGCGGGCGTCGGGGTGATCGTTGTACCAGGCGACGAACTCGCCGGCAGTCAGCGAACCGGTCAGGTCCTCCCCCTCGATGCCGAGCCGGCGGGTGTGCATCGCCCCGACCGTCACCAGCACCGCGTGGAACTGCTGACGAAGGTCGTCCGGGCTGACGTCCCGCCCCACCTCCACGCCGGTGTGCAGGGTGACGTTGCTGCGCCGCAGCACGCCCGCCAGAGTGTCCACCATGCTGCGGGTGCTGGGGTGATCCGGAGCGACGCCGTAGCGGGCCAGTCCTCCGGTGTGCTCGAGCCGCTCGAAGACCTCGACCTCCACCGGCACCCGAGCCTGTCCGAGGAGCTCCTTCACCGCGTACAAGCCGGTTGGTCCGGCCCCCACCACCGCCACCCGCAGCGTTTCCTCGGGTGCCTGCGGTCGGGTGACCGCGGGGGTGCGGGGCGGCGTACGCTCGTACTCCTGGTGGGCAGGGTCGGCGTACCACAGCGCGTTGACGTCGACAAACACCTCCTCGGCCGGGGAGAGCTCGTCGTCCGGCAGGATCGCGTCGATCGGGCAGGCGTCCACGCAGGCACCGCAGTCGATACACGAGTCGGGATCGATGTAGAGCATCTCCGCAGTCGGATACTCCGGCTCGTCCGGGGTGGGGTGGATGCAGTTCATCGGGCAGATCGACACGCAGGAGGCGTCGCTGCAGCAGTGCTGGAGGATCACGTGGGTCATGGCGCTGGCGCTCCGGGCCGGTTCGGGTGGTACTGGGTCAGTCAGATGTCGAGGACGAGCCGGTCGGCGGCGCAGCGCGAGACGCAGATCATCATCGTCTCGCCCGAGTTCTGCTCCTCAACGGTGAGCACCGAGTCGCGGTGGTCGGGCACACCCTCCACTACCGTGGTCTCGCAGGTGCCGCACATGCCGGCTCGGCACGACGAGAGCAGCCGACGACCGGTGGCCTCGACGGCGTGCAGGATGCTCTGGTCGCCCTGCACCCGCACGGTTTCGCCGGAGCGGACCAGCACCACGTCGAACGCGTGGTCAGCCGCAGGGTCGGCGGCGTCGGCGCCGAATCGCTCGGTGCGCAGTGTGATCATGGGACGGCCCAACGCCGCCTCCCGGATCGCTCGGAGCAGTGGTGCAGGACCGCAGCAGTGCACCGCGGTACCGGGTGCCGCTGCGGCGACGAGTCCGGCGACGTCGATCAGCCCGTCGGTGTCCTGCGGCACCAAGGTGACCCGGTCGCCGTGCCCGGCGAGCTCGTCCGTGAAGGCCATCTCGGTGGTGCTCCGGGCCCCGTAGACCAGACGCCAGGGGCGGCCGGCGGCCTGGGCCTCGGCCACCATCGGCAGGATCGGGGTGATCCCCACCCCGCCGGCCACGAACAGGTGCTCGGCAGCGGGATCGAGGGGGAACTGGTTGCGCGGTCCACGGATCCGCAGCCGGTCCCCCTCGGCCACCAGGTCGTGCATGTGGTGCGACCCGCTGGGGGTGCGCGGTTGCTCCTCGCGAAGCACCGCGATACGCCACCGAAACCTGTCCCCAGGGTCCCCGCACAGGGAGTACTGCCGGGCGAGTTTCTCGCCCATCAGTACGTCGATGTGTGCACCGGGCTGCCATTCGGGCAGTATGTGGCCGCCTGCCTCGGCCAGTTCGAAGGCCACGATACGGTCAGCCACACGTACCCGACGCTGCACGACGACCTCGGCCTCGTACTCGCGCATCACCCGACGCACGGTGGTTGGCGACGTGACAGTTCTGACGGCGGTCATGGTTCTTGTTCTCCGAGGTGATGGGAAGTACGGATAGCCAGGGGCTGAGTCGGAGGAAGTGCCGGGATGCGCTCAACGAGGGCGCATCCCGGAGGAGTGTGGCCCGGGGCGGTCGACCCGGGACCCGGGTCACCAGGTGAGTTCCAGTTCGGAGAGCCCGAAGATCTTGGACTCGGGCTTGACCCAGGCGTCCTTCTTCACGAGGGCCAACGTCGGGATTCGCCTGAGCAGGGTCTCGATCACGACCTGCAGCTCGATCCGGGCCAGCGGTGCGCCCAGGCACGAATGGATGCCGTGCCCGAAGGCCAGGTGACCACGTGAGTCGTTGTGGATGTTGAAGTTGTCGGGGTCCGAGAAGACCCGGTCGTCCCGGTTGGCGGCGTCCGTCGCCACCATCACCAGGGCGCCCTTGTCCACCAGCTGGCCGTTGAGGTCCATCGGCTCAAGCGTGGTGCGGGGCAGATTGCCGATGATGTCGAGGTAACGTAGCAGCTCTTCGACAGCCTGCGGGATCAGATCGGGGTCGCGACGGAGTTCCTCCCACTGCTCGGGGTGGCTGAGCAGTGTGTAGACGCTGAGCGAGATCATATTGCCGGTGGTCTCGTGGCCCGCCATCAGCAGCAGTGTGGCCATGCCGGCCACCTCGGGCACGGTGATCGTGCCGACCCGGGCTTGATGTACCAGCAGACTGATCAAGTCGTCGCCCGGGTCCTCCTTCTTCGCCGAAGCAAGCTCGGCGAGGTAGGTCATCACCGCCCCGATCGCCTGACCGATCTCCTCCGGCGTCCGGGTGGTGTCGAGGACCTTGCGGGTCTCCTCCTGGAACCAGTCGTGCTGGTCGTAGGGCACACCCAGCAGCTCGCAGATCACCAGCGACGGCAGCGGGAGGGCCAGCTGGTCGACCAGGTCGGCCGGCTTCTCGCCGGCCAGGATCTCGTCGACCAGTTGGTCGGTGATCCGCTGCACGGTGGGCCGCATGGCCTCCATCCGCCGCGGGGTGAACTCCTTGGCCAGGGTCTTGCGGAGCACGGTGTGTTCAGGCGGGTCCATGGCCAGGAAGAAGCCCGGCAGGCCGCCCTCGCCGCCCTCCGCACCGGAGTCGCCGCGGGACAGGTCGGGCACGTTCCGCACGCTGCACCGCGAGTCGGCGAGCACTTTGCGCACATCATCGAAACCGGTGACCAACCAGGCCGGTGCGCCCTTGAAGATGACCGGGGTGGGGGCCCCGTCGTTCGGGACGTTCTGGTAATCCTCGGCGACGGAGAACGGGCAGCGACGGACGAAGGGGAACGAGGGGGCGTCCACGTGCGACTCGGCGGTGCTCTGGGTCGGTGTTGGGGTCATCTCTGCTTCTCTCTGCTCATGGTGTCGACCCCTGGGCCGGACCCCGGTGGTCAGGAAGGTGGAGGGGTCAGAAGTACTGGGCGCCACCGTCGACGCTGATGTGCTCGGCGGTGATGAAGCCGGCGTCGTCGGAGGCCAGGAAGAGCACGGTGCTGGAGATTTCGTCGGCCTCCGCGGAGAAGCGGGGCAGGAACGGGGTGCCCATGTTCATAAGAGCCGGGTTGGTGCCGGCCGCCTGCTCCAGGGCGTCGATCATGTCGCCGGAACCCATCGGAGTGTTGACGTTGCCCGGGTGCACGCTGTTCACCCGGATGTTGTGCTTGCCGAGCTCGGCGGCGAAGGCCCGGGTCATGCCGGTGACGGCGTGCTTGCTGGCGGTGTAGCCGACCATGAACGGCTGGACCTTCTTACCGGCGTAGGAGCTGATCAGGATCACGGACCCGCCGCCGCGGGTGACCAGGTGCGGGGCGCCGGCGATGACCGTGTTCCAGACTCCGGTGACGTTGGTGTCCATGTGCGCGGCGAAGATCTCCGGCGGCGTCTCGTCCCAGGTGGAGGGGATGCAGACACCGGCGTTGGCGACGACGATGTCAAGCCCGCCGAACTCGGCGACACCGGCGTCCACGACCTGTTTGAGCCGGGCTGAATCGCGCACGTCGCCCCGCTCGGCGATGATCCGGCCGCCTGCCGCCTCGACCAGTCGCACGGTCTCCTCGAGGTCGGCCGGGGTAGGCGAGTCGTAGGGAACGCTGGGGATCGGACCGGCCAGGTCGATACCGATGATCGCAGCACCCTCACCGGCCAGACGCACCGCGTGTGCGCGGCCCTGGCCACGCGCCACCCCGGTGACGAATGCGACTTTCCCCTGCAGACGTCCTGCTGCTGACATGAAAACTCCTCTGGCGCTTGATGAGTTCGATCGGAGGAGTCCTCCGGAGTGCGGTGGCCCGTCGAGACACACCGCACGCTTGTGACTACCCTCACATTCAGTGAGACTAGAATGAAGATTTCCAAATGTCCACATTCAAACAGGCTTTGCCCTCAAGAGAGCCATAGGCGAAATTCACTCTCAGGCGGCGCCACGGACGACTTCCGGGCTCAGACCTCCCAGGACAGAACGGTGGCGGGGCATTCCTCGTGGCGCCACCGGGCTGCACGAGTCCGGGCAGCCGAGCGGGGCCACGGACGAAACGCGACCGCGCGGAACGGCACGCCAAACGGTGCGCCACGGGACCTCGAGTTCGGCAGCTGATCGGGCTTGCCTCGGACGGGGCCGCCCGGACTCTCGTCCCTCGACTTGCTCGCCGGGTCGGTCAGGTCGCGGATGCGATGGGGTTGCCCTGCTGGCGGATGGACGGGGGACGGTGTCGCCGCGTATCACCAGTGATCCGGGCCGACGGTGTCGCCGGGGTCGATGGAGGCGGCGGGCAGGGCGACGCAGCGTGGTCCGAAGGTTGCGCCCGGCACCGAGGAGCACGGTGTCCGTGCTCATGATGCAATCGCCGATAGTGGGACTGGGGACCCGGAAATTCAGTCGCGATCATCGGGGCCGTCTGCTGCTCGAGTCCCGTCGGTGCCGCTCCTCCCGATGCCCAGCTTCGTGCGAGGCGCGAACTTGACGGGCAGTGCGAGCAGGCCGCGATTCATCGGGAAACTTGCTCCCACCGCGACTTCGCCGTCGACCTCGTAGTCAGGAATGCGGTCGAGCACCCGCTCGAGCGCGATGCACATCTCGAGGCGGGCCAGGTGCTCGCCCAGGCACCGGTGAATGCCGTGTCCAAAGCTGAGGTGCGGCTGTCCATTCCGGTCGATGTCGAAGACATTGGGGTCGTCGAATTGTGTCGCGTCAAGGTTGGCTGCTCCGAAGAAGAGGCCGACCTTCGTCCCCGGCGCGACGGTCACTCCGCCCACCTCGATGGGACGCGTCGCAGTGCGGCCCATCATCGTGACCGGTGACTCGAGACGAAGGGCCTCCTTCACTGTCTGCGGAATCAGCGAATGGTCTTCGAGCAGACGCCTCTTGACCTCGGGATGCGTGCCTACCAGCCACAGTAGGCTGGCGATCCCGTTGACCGTGGTCTCCTGCCCGGCAATCACGAGGGTGGTCACCAGCGAGAGCGCCTCCTGATGAGTCAGTCTCCTGCCTCCGAGCTCCGCGCGCACAATGAAGCCGAGCGTGCCCGGGTAGTCCGGATCCGCTTCCGCAGCGGAGACGAGGTCTTCGATGAAGGCACTGAAGCGCAGGCGAACTTTATAAGCCTCCTCCGTCGCGCCCGCGGCGGCGAAATTGAGTTCGTTGGTCAGCCGCACCATGTCGGCCGAGCGGCCAGGGGCGCCGAGTATCTCGGCGATGAGCACGCTAGGAATCCGCTCGGCGACTTCGCGCAGGTCACCCTTGCCTGTCTCGATGAACTCGTCGATCGCTTCATCGGCAATCTCCGCGATGCGCTCCGACCACTGCTTGACCCGGCCAGGCTGAAACTCGGGCTGCAACAGCCGCCGGTAGTCGCGGTGCTCGGGATCATCGCTTTCGGTGGGGAGAGCGCGATTCACGCCAAGGGCGGGGATGGTCGCGCCCTGAGCGGAGCACAGCCCTGCATCGTCGCTCGCCGCCTGCCGCACTTCGTCATAGCCGATGACCGCCACGTATTCGCCGAGATCGCCGGCCTCGAATACCGGGCCGTAGTGTGCGCGTGCTTTCGCATAGGCATCTGCCGCGTCGAAGGTGGAGTTGATTTCTTTGAGATTGAACGGGCATTTGTTCATAGCAGTACAGACCAATCTAATAGCGGGTCGAGAATCGGCCTGCGTTCTCCACAAACGCGCGGCCGGCTTACGGAAGTCGTCAGTACGTTCCAGACTGAACAGTTGCATCATTTCGTCGAGCTGGCGGGCGAGCGGAACCCACTGCTTGCGGGTCACCCGGACGCCGTCCCGCGCCGCGAGCGCAGGCACTCCATCTGCCGCCGTAGGGTGCGCGGAGCCAGCCTGAAGTACCCGAAACGGGTGCTCCACGCGGGTCGGTCGAGTCGCCACCTTTCACTGGCCCGGCCGATATTTGTTGCTCGCCCTCGAGGCCGAAGTCACAAGATTTCACATTTCTCCACGGTCTCCTCATAGCGGCGACGTCAGGTCCTGCGAGGAGTCAAAGTTCTCAACTCTCTCCGGGCACCTCATCGACCCGAGTAATCGCCCTCGCGCTTGTCCATGAATGCACGGACGGCCTCCGCGTGGTCGTCGGTCATCTGGCAGAAAGCCAGCGCGAGGGCCTCGAACTCGGCAGCGACGGTTTGGTTCGCGTTCGACCAGCTGCGCAGCATGCGCTTGGTGACCGACAGCGAGACCGGCGGCTTCGCCGCCAGCAACCGGGCCAGCGCCCGTACGTCGTCCATGAACACCTCGGCCGGAGACACTTTCGTGAACAAGCCCCATTCCAACGCTTCCCGAGCCTCCAGACGACGACCGGTCAGGAGCAGGTCCATCGCACGTCCCAAACCGACGTACTGCGGAAGCAACTGGGTGGAGAACCAGTCGGGTGACATGCCACGGTCCGCAAACGGCGTGACCAGGAACGCGTTCTCGCTGGCGACCCGCAGATCGCACATCAGCGACAGCTGAACTCCCGCGCCGGCAGCGGCTCCGTTCACGGCCGCTACGATCGGCTTCTGGAACGCGAGGATCCGCTCGGCCACTCGCGCACCGCGAGTAACGTAATAGCTACGGATTCCCGTGATCGAACGCCCTTCGTCCGCGCGGCGCTTGTGGCCGCTGATGTCACCGCCGGCACAGAACGCAGGTCCCGCGCCGGTGAGGATCACGACCCGGACATCGGCCTCGCCCTCGGCCTCCTCGAGGCTGCTGGTCAGGCCGTCGAGAACTTCGTCACTCAACGCATTCCGTCGGGCGGGGCGGTTTATGGTGAGGGTTCGGACGTGCCCGTCGTCTTCGACGACCACTGCCGGTTCGATGTCGGCCATCAGCTTCCTTTCTTCCACAGCGGACGGGAGATCGGCACCGTCAACCGGGTCCTGTCCGTCAGAACATCGCCGACCTGCGCGAGGTGCGCGGACGCGGGGTCGTGAGGGCGTTCGCCCACATCCAGATCGCGAATTCCCTGAGCGCCTCCGTCGCCCGCATCCCGGCGAACGCGAGCAGCCTGCTCGCCGCAAGTTTCGCGGCACGCCCAGCCGCTGCTCGTCAGCATTCGCTCCCAGCGGTTCTGCTCGGCGACGTAGTCGTCATAACCCGTGCACCTATCCAGCCAGTCCGGGTCTACGTTCTCCTCGAGCCAGGCCCCCAGCCGCTTCGCGAAGGCGAGATCCTCCTCGGAGATATCGAGATCCATCAGCTCACCTCGCCGTCGGTTCCGGCAGCCTGAGTTCGGAGATACGGAACACCTCGTCGTCGGGCCAGCGCCGGCCGGCCGGGAAAGTCGCGGCGCCAGGCGACTGGTCGGCCTTGCTCGACTCGCGGGAACTGTCGATGACCACCTTGCGGACGCTGATCCGCCATTCGCCGTCGATCTTGTCCAGGCGATCGATGTAGCGACCGATCATCGTGCCGATTCGCACCTCTGCGCGCTTACGCGCGAACCGCTCGAAGTTCATCAGGAAGTACGTTTCCGCGAAGGCCGTCGTGCCCTCGATATCGATCAGGCTCTGGCCGAGTGCGTGGTGAGCCATCAGATTGTCCGGCGAGTTCCGTCCGGGAAGCGCCGCGAACTCCGGGCCCGAGCCGACGAAAGCGCCGTGGTAGTCGATGGATTCCTCGTGGTATGCCGCGCGCAGCACCTCCGGCGCGACCCTGTCGACGCCGCGCGAGGCCACAGCGAGCACATCGCGGATCGCCTGCTTGTCCAGAAGCTCGCGCAAACGGCCGATCTCCTCGGGCGTCAGTTCCTCGGTCACCGTTCCTCCTTGTGACATCTCTGGCACCTGTTAAAGGTCTTTCGCGATGGACCGGCGCAGAATCTCCGACGTACCGGCATAGATACGCAGCACGCGGTTGGCCGCGTAGATGCGCGAGATCGGCGTCTCGTCCATGAAGCCCATGCCGCCGAACAGTTGCAGGCAGCCGTCGATCACCCGGCTCGAAGCCTCGGACAGGAAGAGCTTGCACATCGCGCTCTCGGACGCCGTGGCGATGCCGGAGCGGGCCTTGCGCACCTGCTCGTACAGGAACGCCCGGCCCACCGAGATCTCGGTCTTCATGGACGCGAGCTGGAACTGAGTGTTCTGGAAGTCGACGATGGCTTTCCCGAAGGCGTGGCGCTGGCGGGCGTAATCCAGGGTGAGGTCGAACGCGAGTTCGGCCTGGCCGAGCGCGCGGGCGCCGACTTGAATGCGGTCCTCGGCGAGCGTTGCGATCAGCTGGCGCATCGCACCGCCCTCCGCGCCGAGCAGGTTGCCCGCCGGAACCCGGACATGGTCGAAGTGCAGCTCCGCGGTGTTGCCGCCGGGAAAGCCCATCGTCGCGAGCTTTCGCCTGGTGACTCCGTCCGAACGGAGATCCATCAGGAACAGGCTGAGACCGCGGCCCCTGGCCTCTTTATCGGTCTTCGCCACGACATAGCAGATATCGGCGATATCGCCGTTGGTGATGAAGATCTTGCCGCCGTTGATGACGTACTCGTCGCCGTCGCGCACCGCGGTGGTCCTGATCGCGACCACGTCGCTACCGGCCTCGGCCTCGGAGATTCCGGTGCTCTGAATGATTTCACCCGACATGATCCCCGGCGCCCACCGCGCGATCAGCTCGTCGGAACCGCCGGCCACCAACAGCCCCGTCGCCAGGTCTGTGGTGAACGAACTTCCCAGCGTTGCGTAGGCGAGCGATCGAGCCAGCTCGTAGGACAGGATTACGCTCAGCAAGGGGCCACCGCCGGCGCCGCCGAACCGCTCGGGGACCGATACTCCGAGGATCCCGGCGGCCCCCGCACGCTTCCACAGATCGTGCCGTGCTGCCGAGTCGGTGCCGATCTCGTCGTATCCGGGCTCGACCTCGCGCCGAAGAAAGGCGCGGATCGTTTCCCCGTAGGCCAGCTCCTCATCGCTGAAGGGCTGGTGGTAGAGCAGCTCGGGCTGCTGCACCTCGTCGTGCTCGGTGGGCATCAGTTGCGTTCTCCTTGATTGTTGCTGCTAGCGCACGGCTCCCGACCGGTACGCCTGGTCGATCTCGTCGTCGGAATAGCCGAGTTCGGTGAGGATCTCTCTGGTGTGCGCACCGATCCGGTGCGCTCCCTCGAGGCCGTGCAGGGACGGCTGTGATCGGGAAAAGGTCACGAGCGGACCGGTGACGCTGGAAACCGTGCCGTACGTGGCGTCGTCCCGGTCGACCAGGAGTCCTGCCTTGCGCGCGGCGCTGTCAGCGGCCAACACAGCCAGCCCGTCGCGTCGGCACTCCGCAGCCCAGACACCGCGGGCGGCCAGCGCCTCGACGAGGTTCGCGGCGCTCAGCCCGGACACCCTATCGGCGATTGCGCTCACCGCCGACTCGTCCCAATCCGCGCGAAGACCGAGTTCGCCGTGCAGGCCGACAGCCTCCGCGAGGCGCTGTGCCGCCTCCTCACCGCGTGCCGACACCGCCACCCAGCCATCGCGCACCGGGTAGATGCGTTCTGCCGCATGGAAACCCAGCTGTTCGCGGTCGAGCGTCGGTGACGCCAGAAAGGCGCCGTCCGGTGTCCGCACGAGATCGGAAACCATGAACAACGCGGCGTCGAGCAGGCTTGTCCAGAGGTCGAGCAACTGTCCGGTCTCTCGCCGCTCGTAATAGGCCATCAGAACGGCCATCGCCCCGAAGGCCCCGCTGACGAAGTCGATGTAGGGAAGCCGGTACCACTGTGGCACGTTCCCCGTGCCGCCCCCACGCACTTCCAAACCGGTGAGCGCCTGGACGACCATGTCGAAGGCCGGGTCCAGGGCCATCGGCCCGGTCGGGCCGAAGCCGGTGGTATTGAGGGTGATCAAATCAGGATTGGACCGGCGCAACGTCGCCGGGTCCAGTCCCATCCGCTCCGCGACACCGGGCCGGAAGTTGTAGTTGACCGCGTCGAATCCCCGCACGAGCCTGCCCACGACGTCGCGTCCCAGCGCACTCTTGGCATCCAGCGCGATCGTGCGTTTTCCAGCGCAGAGGATCAGGAACGTCCGCGGAAGCGCCCGCAGCGGCTCCCCGCCGAGTGCCTCGATCTTGACCGCCGTCGCCCCGAGATCCGACAGCAGTTTGGAGACGTACGGACCGGCGAAGAACGCACCGGCGTCGAGGATCCGCAGCCCGGCCAACGGGGGCCCGGTCGGGTCGATCGCGGGCCGGGCTCCGGGCGTCCCCGAGTGGGCCTGGCCGACCATGAGGGGCACGCCCGCCGTCCGGTATCCGTCGTGTTCGACGAGCATGTCACTGACCTGAGCCTGCTTATGGGACCAGATCTCGCCGGGCTGGAGGACGGGGGCGACGGGGATACCCTCTCGCACACAATTCGCGATCACCTGCTCCCGGGTGAGCCTCTTGACGTACGGCGCGTACAACTCCATGTCGCCGAAGTATTTGCCCGGTCCCGCACCGGCTTTCGGCAATCCCCTGTCCGCCGGGTCCGCCTCGAGGTCGATGCCCAGTGCCCGATACAGCTTCACGATCGCCTGCGGGACGCCGAGAACCATCTGGACGTAGGTTCCATCGGCGCATTCGAAGACGAGGTGGTTGGCGTCCTTGGGGGCGATCTTGTCGAACTCGGCATCCGCTTCGGCCGCTGCCATCCAGAACGGCGCCATGAACATACCGGCGCCTTGTTGCAGCGTCGCGGTCACGACCTGGCCCGCACCGCTGTTCTGCCGTTCGACCAACGCGGCCCACACGCCGAGCATGCCCATCAGCACCTGGCCGTAGGTCGGGAACGGCACCCCGAAAGCGATAGGGCGCTCGGTGTAATGCTCCCAGCTCATCCCGGTGGACGCTTGGACCAGCAGATCGACCGCGGGGCCGGACACCGCGGAACCCTCGACGTAACCGGTCAGATGCAGCACCACCAGCCTCGGGTGCCGCGCCGCCAGTTCCGCGGCCACCCACTCGTGCACCAAGCCAGGAAAGTCCTCACCGCCGACGATGCATAGATCGGCGCCAGAGAGCAGGTCCCGAAGATGCTCGGGCCGGGCCTGCTGTTCGAGTGATCGCCAGTATCGGTAGGCCGGGTAGACATTCTCGAACGGGTCGTCCGCCGGATCGCCGATCCGATGCACCGTGGCGCCCAGCTCGGCGAAGTGCTTACCCACCAGCGCGGCGGACATTCCGTAGCCGAGGTTGACCACCTCGAGCGCGCCCACACCTGCCAACTTCCGCAAAACCGCCACCTCACTCCGCACAGACAGGACGGGACTGCCGGACGACGAAGCGGACCTCCGCGGCTCCGGCCCCGGAACGTGTGTGTGACAGGGCATGCGCCAGGCCGGACACCTCGGCGAACGTCAACGAGGCCTGTGCGTCGAGCACGCCCACAGTGATGCCCACCCGAGGGCGTGAGCGGTGACCCACTCGCCCCGCCGCGTCGTGTACTCGTCCAGCCATCCAAGCTCCCAGACACCCCCAAGATAACGATATACCGTTAAATTACACGACTTGTCGTTGTTTCAAAAGGTTTTCGGCCTTATCGGCGACTACTCGAAGATCCGGCGGGAACCTCGCGGCGAAGCCCGGTCGGTCAGGCTCTGACCGTGCCTGGTAATTGGCCAGGGAAGGCGGCGGGCCACGCAGCCGACAAGCGTCCATGGAGGCTGTATCGCGGGAGCTCATGGAGATGCTGGACGCGCAGCGTACGTAATTTCGTAACCATCAACGGCAAGTCGTGCAATCAGCGCTAAACGCCCGGCTCGCACATCGCCGCGGAATCGGGCACGTGTCGGGCAGTGACCCGATCGACACCTTCGTGCGGTTCGGATCCATGATTCAGCCGAAGCCGATGCCACTCGACGCTCGTCCGAGAAGGCGCCGACCACGACTCGAGAGGCACGAGCCGCGGCCCTTCTCGCGTGCGGAGTTAGATCGGCAGCGTGATCGAGTGGGCGTGCGTGAACGCCTCGAGCCCGGCACGATTGGCGCCGCCTCGGCCCATGCCGCTGTCCTTCACTCCGCCCCACGGCGCCCGGCCGTCGATGGCCGCGCCGCCGTGAGCGTTGATCCAGCTCATCCCGGCCTCGATCCGCCGCGCCAAGGACAACGCGCGGTCGATGTCCTTGGACCACACCGAGGCCCCGAGTCCCAGTTCGCTGTTGTTGGCCCGGGCCACCGCCTCATCGACACCGGAGTAACCGAGGATGGGCAGGACGGGTCCGAACTGTTCCTCCCTGACCAGCGGGGCCGCCTCGGACAGGCCGGTCACGAGCGCGGGCTGCGCGAAATGCCCCTCGGCGGGATCCGACCTCAACGTCCCGAAGGTGTGCACCTCGGCGCCCTCGCTCCGCGAAGCGGCAAGCAGGCGTTCGATCCGCGCGCGACCCGCGGCGGTATGCATCGGGCCCAGCTGAACCGCCGGATCGAGGCCGTCTCCCACACTCCAGGACGACAGGATGCTCCCAACCCCCTGCAGCGCCTCGTCCACCCGGGCTTCGGGAACATACAGACGCTTGATCGCGATACACGCCTGGCCTCCCATGGCGAAGGCGCCGGCGACGATGCGCTCGAAGACGGACTCGTCCTCGAAGGCGTCATCGAGCATGATCGCCGCGTCGTTGCCCCCCAGTTCCAGCGTGAGCCCCGTCAGCTTCGGAGCGCCCTCCGAGGCGACGATCTTGCCGACGCCTGTGCTACCGGTGAAGTGCACATGCCGAACCAGCGGGTGCTCCACCAATGCCTGAGCAACCTTCGTCTCATCGGACGTGATGAGTGAGAGCACACCCGGCGGAAGGCCGGCCGCGAGCTTGCCGAAGACCGAGAGCGCCGCCAGCGGCGCGGTCACCGGAACGTGAACCACGACGCTGTTGCCGGCCACCAGAGCGGGCGTCACAGAGACGACGGCCATCGAGACCGGGACGTTCCACGGCGAGATGATGCCGACGACGCCGACCGGGTCGCGGAAGACGAGCGTGCGATTCGCACCGGCCCGCCCGAGGTCCTCGCCGTTGTCCAGCCAGTCGAGATGCTGCTCGAGAAAGGCGACCGGGAACGAGAGGTACTTCAGCTCACGCGTGGACTCCGACAGCACCTTTCCCTGCTCCCTCGTCAGGAGCACGTCCAGGCCTTCGACATCCACGTTCTGCAGGGCGCGCGCCACCAGCTCGAAACGCTCCCGCACGGGAACAGCCGCCCATCCCCGCTGTACCTCGTGCGCCGCGGTCACGATTGTGTCGATGTGCCCCGGCCGGATACGCGGCAGCGTGCCGACGACCTCATTGGTGCGAGCGGGGTTATGCACCTCGATGACACCATTCGCTTCGAATGCCGTCGGGGTGACCAGGCCCATCTCGATCACATTCATCTCTTCCATCACACTTCCGCCCTGCCCGATGCTGTGTTGCGGCCGCCCTGGGAGGGTAAGAGCAACCGCGATATATCGTAAACATCATCGAACATTCGGGTGATCGATACGACAGAAATCAACGGATGCAGTATTCGGGACCCCGTGGTCGGCCGAAGCCGCCGCGAAGATTCAGCGAATGACGGTTGGCTCCGGCGAGGACGATTCCACGCGCGGGTCCACAACGTGGCACACGCCGTCGGCGGCCAGTTCATCGATCCGTGCCCGGTCATAACCGAGTTCGGATAGCACCCCACACGTGTCGGACCCGCTCACCGGGGCCGGTGTGAAACCGTCTCGACGCGGCGGCCGATCCTCGAACAGGACTGGCGGGCCGAAGCAACCCCACACACGGCCATACCGGGGGTCGTAGGTCTCGGCGACGAGCCCGGCATCCCAAGCCGCACGCATGCCGGACAGCCGCACAACCGGATCCCGCTCACACCGCACCGCCGGGACTCGATGCCGTTCCAGGGACGCGAGAGCCTCGGCGGTGTTCATCGAGCGGAACCGCCCGGCGATCCTTTCCCTACTGCTCTGGTCCCATGCTTCCCGGGGGCCCAGGTCCGTCAGGTTCAGCGCTTCGGCAAGAGCCCGCGCCTCTGGGGCATCGGGTGCCCATACGGCGATCCAGCCGTCGAGAGTCCGGTAGAGAGACTCGGCCGGATGGAAGCCGGTACGGTCCGCAGCCAGCAGTGGGGCGCCGGTGACTGTACCGTCCGGATCTCGAACGACCCCCGCGGCGAAGAACAGGGCCGTACCCAGCAAGCTGTTCTTCACTTCCGCCGCGCCGCCGCCGGCGGCACGCTCGTACAGCGCCACCAATATCGCCACCGCGCCGAGTGCGCCGGTGCCGTAGTCGATGAAGGGCGACCGGTACCAGAGCGGGTCGTTGCCGACTCCACCGGCGCGCACTTCGTGCCCGGCGAGCGCCTGCATGACCATGTCGAACCCGGGTTGGCCGGCCTGTGGTCCGGTCTCCCCGAACGCCGTCGTGTGCAGGTGGACGAGGTCGGGGTAGTCGGTGCGCAAAGTAGCGGCGTCGAGACCGAGCCGCTCCGCCGCACCGGGCCGGAAATTGTGCAGGAAAACGTCCGCGTCGCTGAGTAGATCGCCGAGGACGGCCCGCCCCTCGGCGGCCTTGAGGTCGATCCGGACGCTGCGCTTGCCGCGGGTGCAGACCCATACGTTCCGCGCACCGGTCAAGTTGGCGATCCCGGTAGGTGGCTCCACTTGGATGACGTCGGCACCCAGATCGGACAGCAACCGGGAAGCGAAGGGTCCGGCGACGAAATTTCCGATGTCCACCACTCGGATCCCGCGCAGCGGGCCTTCGCCAGGACCCCGGTTCCGGGTCGGCGCGGGGCGACCGGTATCGAGTGCCTTCAACTCGAGTACGTTGCCGACGAAACGCCGTCCCGAACCATCTTCGCGCAGGTAGCCGGTGGCGGCGACCTGTTCGTCGTCGAAGCACGCACCTGGTTCGAGAACCGGTGCCGCGGGCAGCCCGGCCGCACCAAGCCGGTCGAGAATTTCCCGCTGCGGAATGGCGGCGAAGAATGGCTCCAGCAGCATGCGATCGGCGAAGAAGTTGCCGGGGCCGCGCGACGGATCGGGCGCACCCGGATCGCCCGGGTCCACCTCGATGGGGACGCCCAGCAGTCGGTAGAGCGCGGCCAGCGCGCCGGGCGCCCCGAGCACGATCTGAACGAACCCACCGTCAGCGCAGCGGAAGATCAAGTGCCGCACGTCTTTCGGTGGGACTCGATCGAACACCGGGTCGGGCCGCTGCGTCGTGAGAAGCAGGTGCGGCCACATCAGCGTCATCCCTCGCTGCAGGGAGGTCCGCACGAGGCAGCCCTGCCCGGTGGCCGTCCGTTCGAGAAGAGCGGCCCAGAGCCCGAGCAGTCCGGAGAATGCCGCGCCGAAAGTCCCGGGGGAAAAGGCGAGCTGGGTGGGCCGGTCGCCGAACTGCTCGAAACACATCCCGTTACGGGCTTGGACGAGTAGTTCCGCCGCCGGAACCTCGGGCCCGTCGTGGACCTCCTCGGCGACGATGTCCAGTACCACGAGTTTCGGGAATCGGTCGCGCAGCATCTCGGCGGTCAGGCCGCGTGCCGCGGCCTCCCCGGACGGACCGCAGACGCAGATATCCGACTCCGCGAGTACCGACTCCACGTCGGCGGATCCGCATGCGGTCCACGGGGCGGTCGACGTGCGCAACGCGGGGGCCTGGGCCGCGAGACTGTCGCCCGGCCACATCACACGGGTAACTCGGACGCCGAGCTCACCGAGGACCTTGGCCACAATGGCCGCCGGCAGCCCCGAACCCAGGTCCACGGCGCGCAGGCGACTGATCCGCGGACTGGTCATGCTGTTCATCCCGCCGGCCTCATCTCCGTATGCGGCTCCCGCCGCCGCGTCCAACCGTGCACCCAAATCGGCGACAGCTGCCCGACCCGGCCAACTCCGAAGCCTCGTTATGTCGGAATACTAAACAGTATTTCGTAGATAACCAAGTGCTTGGCACCGCGCATCATTCGGTGTCAGCCGTCGCCGAACACGCTCGCGTGCACATCGAGAAGACCCACGCGAAGTTCGTCCATCTCGGCCGCGATCCGCTCACTGGGGCCGATAATGCCTAACCCGACAGCGTGACCGCCCACCCGTCCCGAGACCGCGAGCGAACTGACTCCGACCGTGCCCTCGTCGACCGAGCCGTACCATCCGAGCTCGCGCTGAGTCCGCACCTGTTCCTCGACCTCTCGCGGATCGACCTTGGTGTACGGCGTCCGGGGACTCAGCGCCTGCAGCCGCAAGGTGCGGGCCATATCGTCGTCCTCGAGCGCCCCGAGCAGCGCTTTTCCGATGGCCGTTGCATGGATCGTGAAGGTGTCGCCGATGTCGATGACGTACCGCAGTCGGTGCCTGCCCTCGGAAACGGCGACGACCTTGATCCGCGCACTGTCGATCACCGCGCAGACGGCGGTTTCACCCGACCGCTGGGCCAGCAGACTCGTCGCCTCGACACCGAAGGCCGTGAACAGCCCCTGCTCGCCGATCGTATTCGCGATCGCCAGCAGCCGGCCGGTCGGGTAGAACCGCCGCGTCGTGACCGTCCGGCTGACATAGCCGAGGTCGCGCAGGGTGTTGAGCAGATCGGAGGAGCTGCTCTCCGGCAGGTCCAGCAGCCTGGCGACCTCGGATTTCGTCAATTCCCGACGCTCCCTGGCGAAAATCTCGAACAGCGCCATGGTGCGTGCGGCCGCCGGGACCGGAATGCCGCTGGAGGGCGTGGCGCCACGCGCCGCACGCGTGGCCCGGCCCGCGGATCCGTTGGACGCCACTCTCGCCATAATTCCTTCCCGGTCACCTGTTCGTCATGTGACGCTATTCCACGCAATATCGTAGCTAGCAACGCCATGTCGTGCATTTTCCAGGGTATCTCGCCGACGAATCCCTTCGGGCTCCACGCCTAGCCGAGAGTCGTGTAGTCGACTCGGAGGTCACTCGCCCCGCTGTACCCCCACGAACCGAGTTCGGCCCCGAGTCCGGAGGACTTCACACCCACGAACGGCTGGTTGGGGTACTGCCCGGCCCCGTGGCAATTGACCCAGACCATGCCGGAGTACATGCGAGCGGCGACCCACTCGGCGCGCGGCACATCGGCTCCCCAGACGGAGCCGCCCAGACCGAATTCGGTCCCGTTGGCCTGCGCCAGGGCCTCGTCCAGATCGCGGTAGGCGATCAACGGCATGACCGGGCCGAACTGCTCCTCGTCCACCACGCGCATGCCGGGCGCGCAGCCCTTCAGGATGGTCGGCTCGATGAAATAGCCTGGGCCGGGCAGCCGCCTGCCACCGCTGACGATGGTGGCGCCCTGTGCGACGGCGTCCTCGATGAGTCCGGTGACCTTGTCGTACTGCGCCTTGTTCTGGAGCGGACCCATGGTGACGTTCGCCTGGGCACCCGGCCCCAACTCCACTTTCGCCGCCAGCTCGGCGAAACTCGCGGCGATCTCGTCCACCCTGCCTTGCGGGACGAAGATCCGCTTCGCGCAGATACACAACTGCCCGGCGTTGTCGAACGTGGCTGTGAACAGTCGCTCACTCATCGCCGCTGTGTCGAAGTCGTCCAGCAGAATCGCGGCGTCGTTGCCGCCGAGTTCCAGCGTGATCCTCTTGAAGTCTTTCGCACCGGCCGCATAGACCTTCGCCCCGGTCGCGATCGATCCGGTCATGCTGATCTTGCGGATCTCGGGGCGAGTGGTGAGCTTGGGCCCCAGGGCGTCGGTGCCGGTCAGTATCTGCAGGACGCCCGGAGGGAACACCTCCCGCAGCAGTTCACCGACGCGCAGCGTGGATAGCGGGGTGTACGGCGAGGGCTTGACGATGATCGGGTTGCCGGCCGCGATGGCCGGAGCGATCTTCGCGAAAGCCAGCAGCAATGGGATGTTCCAGGCGGTGATCCCCAGGGTCGGGCCGATGGGCTGCGCGCTCACCCGCCCCCTCGTCGTCGTACCGTCGCCCAGCTGGACCTGCGCCGGTTCGAACCCGGCATAGAACTGGACGAAAGCGGCCGAGGCCAGCACCTCACCGACCGCATCTCCGAAAGGCTTGCCCTGCTCGGCCACAAGAATTCCGGCGAGGTCCTCCACATTGGCCGAGAGGATCCGCGCGGCTGTGCCGAGCGCTTCCCCGACTCGAGCCCGGTCCCGGAGCCATGTCCCCCGGTGGGCGGCGACGGCGGCCGCCATGGCCTCTTCGATCTGGGCGTCCGTGCACTCGGGAGCCCGGCCTGCCACATCCTCCGTGGCCGGGTTGATCACGTCGAAGAATGCGGTGTTGTCAGCAGGCTTGCCGTTGATTGTCTGGGTGAAGCTGGGGCGGATCATCGTTTCGGTCTTTCCGGTGACGGGATGCGGATCAGCGCGGGAAGCGGATGACGGGCTTGATGGTGGAACCAGCGGCGGAGTCGGCGAACGCCTGGTTGATGTCTTCCAGGTCGTAGAATTCGATGAGCCGGTCGACGGGGAATTGCCCCTTCTTGTGCAGATCGACGAGCAAGGGCACCATTTCGCCCGGGATCGCATCACCCATCACCGCGCCATAGACGTACGCGCCCAATGGGATCGCCGCGACGTCGAGGCCCACCCCGTCCTGCCGGTGGGAGGCGATTAGACCGAGACGGCCGCCGCGGCGCAGGGTTTCGACGCCGACTTTGCATATCGTGCTGAGCCCGGTGGTGTCGATCGCACAGTCGACACCCTGGTTCGCTTCGGTGATTTCGCGGATCCGATCTGCCAGCTCCGCGTCCTTACCGTTGATGGTGTGGGTGGCGCCGAGCTCCTCGGCCAGTTCGAGCCGTTGATCATTGATGTCCACTGCGATGATCGGGTCGCAGCCCATCACCTTGGCCATCATGAGGGCCCCGTATCCCACCCCGCCGGCGCCGTAGACGACAAAGGAGTCACCCTCGTCGGGCTTCAGAATATTGCGCACGCTGCTCGCCCCGGTGAGCAGTCCGCAGCCGAGCGGGCCCGCGATGTCGAGGTCCACGTCCTCATCCAGCTTCACCACGTTGCTTCGGTGACCGAGCGCATGGGTGGCGAACGACGACTGAGCGAAGAAGTGCCCGCTGAGCGGCTCGTCGCCGTCGAACAGGGTGGGTGAACCATCGAGACGGACGCCGAAGAAGTTGTACGAATTGAAGTCGTCGCAGTAGGCGGGGTGGCGTTGCACGCACTTGCGGCACCGGCCGCAGGAGCCGAAGGAGAGAACAACCTTGTCACCAGGCTTTACGTGGTCGACGTCCGCTCCGACGGCTTCGACGACGCCGGCACCCTCGTGGCCGAGAACCGCAGGGAAGGGGGGCGGGAACTCCGGGCTTTCGAGCACCGTGGCATCGGTGTGGCACACACCCACTGCCCGCATCCGGACCAGGACCTCGTCCGGCCGGGGATCGTCCAGGCGAAGTTCCCGGATTTCGAGCGGGGCGTTCTTGGTCACCGCAACCGCGGCTTGAATGATCGGCATGAAGACTTCCTTGTCGTCACTCGGCCGGCCCACTCCGGGCCTCTGACCGATTCGAGCGCCGGACACGGCGCGAAATATTGTCGATTTCTCATTGCGGCAGCCTGGGTGACCTGCGCCACACTCACGAGATATCGAACTATACAACGAAAAATCGTCATAGAAGTAAGTTTTTCCGTGAGATCGAAGGACATGCAATGCATCAGCATTACAAGGCGAGAATCACTCAAAGACAAGGCTTGTCCTGCACGAAAATTCGTGTATCTTTGCGTCATATCGTGATATCGCACTGTTCGCCGACCGGCTGCGACCAGGTGGACAGGTGAGGAGTGATGTGATGTGACCACGCCCCCACTGGCAGGACTCAGGGTCGTCGACTTCTCCGAGGCGGTGCCCGGCCCCTTCTTCACCCACTGCCTCGCAGACCTCGGCGCGGACGTGACCAAAGTCGAGCGGCCGCAGCGTGATATCACCTTCAACCTCCAGCCGGCCGTCTGGCACGCGCTCAACGGAGCCAAGTCGGTGCACATCCTCGACCTCAAGAACGAAGACGACAAGAACAAAGCCCTCGAGCTGATCGAGGCGGCCGACGTGATGGTGGAGGGCTTCCGCCCCGGAGTCATGGACCGTCTCGGCCTCGGGTACGCCGAACTCGCAGACCGCCGGCCGGACCTCATCTATGTGTCGCTCTCGGGCTTCGGGCAGGAAGGGCCGTACGCCGACGTACCGGGCCACGACCTGAACTACCTCGCGGCATCGGGTCTGCTCGCCATCTCCGGCGATCGGGTGCCCGCCAATGCCGTCGGAGCCCCGATCGGTGATCTCGCCAGTTCCATGTACGCGGTGACGGCGACGCTCGCAGCCTACGTTCAGCGCCAGACGACTGGCCGTGGCCAGCACCTGGATGTGTCGATCGCAGACTGCCTGACACACTGGATGAACACGGTGGCGCCGAACCTGCGCGCGCGGGGCAGGGCCACGGTGGACGAGAGCCGCGCGCTGACGCTGGCCAAACCGGCCTACGGCGCCTTCGAGACCGCGGAAGGCGACTGGATCGCCGTCGCGGCACTGGAGGACAAGTTCTGGCGCGCGCTCGCCGACGAACTCGGTCTCGACGCCGACCTGCTGACCGCGACGCGCGCGGAGCGGACTGCGGCGAGCAGCGAGATCAACGACATGATCGGCGCCGCGGTCGCACTGCTCGGGACCGCGGAGGTGCTGCGCCGACTGCGCGACCGGGACGTCCCGGTCGCGCTCGTCGAATCACCGGTGACGGTAGCCGCAGCCGAGAACTCGCGCGTGCGTGGCCTGTTCGAGGAGCGAAGCGGCACCATCGTGGCGCGCTTCCCGGTTCGCCTGGCCGGGCTGGACGGGACCGAGTCCTGACGCGCCGCGCTCATCAGGTCCTGCGCGATCAGTGTGTCATCAACGCGGTTACTCCCCGGCTGCACCTGAGCGACAGCGAGCGAACAGCACGGTTTACTCCTCGGAGCCGAACACGGTGGCTCGGGCCTCCAGCACCTGGTCGATCAATGCTTGTTCGCTGCCGACGATCCGGTCGGTGGGACCGATGATGCCCAGCGCAGCGAACTCCAGGCCCATCCGACCCCACACCGCGATCGAACTCACGCCGACGGTTCCCTCGTCACGTGTGCCGAACCAGCCTCTCGGCGACGCCTTCTCGATGTCGGCCTCGATCTCCCTGGGATCGGTCAACGTGTTCGGAGTCAGCTTCGCCAATGGCTTCAGGCGCAGGAGCCGGCCTCGCTCCGCGGGTTCCATCGTCGCGAGGAGCGCTTTGCCCACCCCGGTTCCGTGGATCGAGAAGGTATCGCCGACGTGCACCATGTAGCGCAGTCGATGTTTTCCTTGCGCAGTGCCCACCACCCGGATCCGGTCCCCGTCGACGACGGCGAAGACCGCCGTCTCGGAGGTACGGGCCGCGAGGTGCCCGACGGCCTCCTCCGCGAACGCGCCGATCTGGTCGTTCTCGACGATCGACCGCGCCACCGTGAACAGACGGCCGGTCGGATAGAAGCGGCGAGTCGCAACCGTCCGTGTCACGTAACCGAGTTCCAGCAGCGTATTGAGCAGATCGGAGGTACTGCTCTCGGGTAGATCCAGCAGACGAGCGAGCTCGGACTTGGACATGGCACGCCGCTCGTTGGCGAAGGTCTCGAAAAGCGACATGGCACGTGCCGCAGCGGGAACGGTAGGCGAGGGTCGGCGTTGCTCGGTAGGGCTGACACGCTGCGTAGTTCTCGCCACCAATTCTCCTCGTCACTCTCAGCCCGACGCGTGCGTCTGCAGAGAATGGTAGCCGACCAGCCCCCTGGCAGCCCGCAACGACGACCCGGACTCCACCTCTCGGCGGATTCGTTCCTCGGCATCACGGATGTTGTTCGCCACGGCGACGACCTCCTCCACCCGGGCCATCGGAACGCTCACCACACCGTCCCCGTCGCCGACGAGCCAGTCGCCCGCTTCGACCCGCACACCCCCCACAGTGACCGGGTCGCCGGTGGCCTCCACCTGGACCCGATCCTTACCCGTCCGCATCCAGTTTCCCCGGGAGAAGATCGGATACGACAGCTCGAGCGCTCTGTCGACGTCACGACAGACCCCGTCGATCACCGTTCCCTCGACGCCGCGCTTACTGGCCGTCATGGTGAGAAGATCCCCCCACACCGTGGCGTCGAGCCGACCCTGGTTGTCGAGCACGACGACCCTGCCCGGCCCGATGTCGTCGATGTAATCGCCCACCGTTCCGGGATCCTCGCCGACCGGGCCGTATCGCAGCGTCCACGCCTGACCCACCAGCCGGAAACTCCGATCCAGTGGCATGATCCCCAGGCACTGCCCCGGAATCGCCAGCTTGTCCATGGCGTCACTCAGATCGGTGCAACTCAGGTCCGCGAGCGCCGCCGAGACGTCCTCGACCGACATCGTCATGCCCGTGCCTCCAGCATCGTTTCGTACTGTGCGCCCATCACCTCGGAGATGGGGTCTCCGTTGCGAATTCGCTCCGCCATCTGCTTCTCCTTGCCGACGATCTGTTCGGCTGCCCCGAGAACCCGATCCGCATCGGCAGCGGCGATGAACACCACGCCGCTGCCGTCGGCCACGACGAAATCGCCGGGATCGACGCGGACGCCGCAGATCGACACCGGAACGTTCCACGCCTCCTCGACCACACGTCCCCGCGCGGTGAGCGGCACTCCGTTGAGCCCGAAAATGGGCAGGCCCACCTCACGACTCTCGTCCACATCACGACAAGCGCCATCGATGATGACCCCTCGAACTCCTGCCGCAACCGCCGCGAGCGAGAGATTGCCACCCCAGCCAGAGACATCGGCACGGCCGCCGTGGTCGATCACGATCACGTCGCCGGGCCGGGCCGCCTCGATCGCGCTTGCGCCCAGGTGGCGGACCGACTTCTGCCCAGGCTGGGCCGGAACCAGCTTCACGGTGATGACGCGACCGCGGACGACATCGAGAGTGGTGAGCCGCTGCAGGCCCAGCGCTACGCCGGACGCGCCGAGCAGATCCAGAGCGTCGGAGACCGCGCACGCGTCGACACCCTCGAGTCGTGCGAGCACCGTTGGCGTACTACTCATCTGTGTCCTCCGATATGTAAGCCGTCGCTTCCAGCTGTACGCGCATGCCCGCCGGCAACTCCAGTTGCACCAAATGTCTTGCGGGACGTGATGACTCGTCCGGGAAGTGATGGGACCACGCATCGTTCAGGTGGGGGCGTACCGCACCGGACGCGGCGAAGACGTTGACGTGGACTACATCGTCCAGTCCGGCCCCCGCGGCTTCGAGCGCAACGCGAAGGTTCTCGAAGGCCAGCCTGACTTCTTCGCCCAGATCGGCCGGGAGCTGCTTCGTCTCACGGTCCCATCCCTGGATCGCCGCGGTCGCCACGAGAGGTCCGACGCGACTTGCGACCGGCGTCGGGTTCGTCCCGTGGTCGAGGCCGGCGACCTGAAAACTTCGACGAGTCACCGCGTGAGCCTCGGCATATCGTAGATTTCGAGCGAACGTTCGCCGGCCACGAGGCGCGCGAAGACGTGCGTTTCCTTCTCCTCGCGCCGAGCGCTCGCCCCCACCGCGTCCGCAACCGAGTCCTCGGCAAGGACGACGACACCGTCCGCATCGCCGACGACGAGGTCGCCTCGGCGCACGGTGACTTCACCGACGGTGATCGGTGTGCCGAGGGTGCCGTAGCCGATCGGATTCTTGACCGTGCCGCGGATGCACAGTCCCGACGAGAACACCGGAAAGCCCCGCTGCTCGAGCTGGACGGCGTCTCGGACACAGCCGTCGATCACCAGGCCCGCGATGCCGCGGGCGATCGCCGCGACCGCCATGACCTCGCCCCAATAACCGAAGTCACGCTCCGGCCCGACGCTTGCCACGATCACGTCACCGGGCACGCATTCGTAGATGGCACGGTGCAGCCAGAGGTTGTCGCCACCAGGGCCCGAGACCGGGTAAGCCCGCCCCGCGACCGACATGCCGGGTCGGACCGGGCCGATGTATCCGGGCAATGCCCCAGCCCGGCCCGCCGCCTCGTGCAGGGTCGCGGACGGGAACCGCGCGGCCTCCTTCAGCAGGGCGTCCGGAATCGGATCAGGCATCGCCGAGGGCCTCCTTCAGACGCGGGAACACTTCCAGAGCGTTGGTTTCGTAGATGTGCTCGCGGTCCTTGTCGGTAAGGAAATCGATGCGATCGATCGTGTACTTGAAGTCCTCGAACGATCGGCCC
Source organism: Nocardia glycosmidis (assembly GCF_052545115.1). Taxonomy (NCBI): domain Bacteria; kingdom Bacillati; phylum Actinomycetota; class Actinomycetes; order Mycobacteriales; family Nocardiaceae; genus Nocardia; species Nocardia glycosmidis. The sequence goes on from NZ_JBQWRH010000019.1 coordinate 107,538, forward strand.
GTTCGGGGATCGATCGCTCCCCCACTGCCCGGCCGCTCGGTGCCGAACAGGGTTCGATCGGTCCCGACCGTCTTGAACAGGAGCTCGAGCGACTCCGCAGCGTGAACGTCGGTGTCGAAGTACAGCTGACGCAACGCATCGTCGAAAGAAGTCAGATCAGCCGGCGCGTCGGGCAGCGGCAGGCCGGCCGTCCCCGCCTTCTCCAGCTCGACGAAGTACTCCTTGATGTGCTTCTTCTTCGTGGCGAGGTCGAGCCACCAGTGCGCACGCCATCGGCCGATCTGGTACGGAATCGCACCGCCACCGTGGCTGACCATTACCTTCAGATCGGGAAAACGATCGAATACCTCCGAATGCACGAGCGAGGTCACCGCGAGGCTCTCCTCGCTGGAGAAATGCTCGTCGTAGGTTTCCCGGCCCCGGCAACCAGCGCTGTGGATGTGCGCCGGAACCTTCAGCTCCACCAGCTTGTCCCACAGCGGGTACCAGTAGGGGTCGGAAAGGCGTGGGGACCGTCCGCCTCCCTCGTCCGGGTCCGGATTGAGCAGGACTCCGACGAAACCCAGCTCACCCACGGCTCGTTCGAGTTCGTCGAACACGATCTCGATCGGCTCTCCGCTGACCTGCGGGAGCCCGGCGACACCACGCAGCCGCGTGGGGTGCTGGGACACGGCCCGGTGGATGAGGTCGTTCTGGAGTCCGATCCACAGTGCGACGTCCTCGGCAACGGGGTGCGAGTGCATGAGCACGAACGGCCTGGGCGAGATGAGCTGCACGTCGGTACCGACCTGGTCCATCAGCTTGACGCCCTTGGCCGCGCAGGCTGTGAGTTCGTCGTCGTCGACGTAGCGGTTGATGTACCACTGCTTGGAGTGCTGACCGTTGGAGGCTTGAAGCACGGTTCGGATCCCGAATACGGACGCCGGTGTGATGAGGTGGCCGTGGGCATCGATGATCATCGGTTATCTCTGTTCTCTTCTTTCCGCTATCGCCAGATCAGGAAGGCCAGACCGATTCCGGTACCGGCCGGTGTGCGGCGAACCGGGATGTAGTCGTCCTGGACGAGGGTGAGGTGGTTGACGGCGGCGCCGGTCATGATCCAGTTGAGGATCTCGGAGTTACCCGAGGTCAGGGAGTAGTGCGGCACGGTGCGCAACGCCTGCTCGTCCTTGTCCCGCAGGCCGTCGACAATCGCGCGATCCAGCCCCTCGTCGACGACGAAGTGGGTGAGACCGCCGGAAGCGACGACACCGACACGCAGTTGCGCCGGCATGGCCTCGACCGCCCGCTTGATCTGCAGACCGATGTCGTAACAGCGCGACGGGCGCGGAACGTTGGGCGGGAAGTAGGTGTTCAGCATGACCGGCACGAGCGGTACCGCGACGTCTCGCACGAGCCGGTCGATGACGAATCCGTAGGCATGGCCGAACCCCGCCCGGTGCGGATCGAGTACCTCGGAGGCGACCGCGACGTCCACGCCCTGCTCGATCAGCCCACCGATCACCGCGTCGGCGACATCCTGCCGCACGGGGTACGTGTGCACGGCGTCCATCAGGTAGCCGTGGTTCGCCTGGCGGTACCAGCCGGGCAGGTTCGAGTTGACCTCGTTCTTCGGATGCGTCACAACCTCCGGGCCGTTGAACACCGCGATGGCCGGCATATGGGCCTTGCTGAAGAGTTCCTCCTGGTCGTCACCGATGACGATCAGGGCGTCCAGGTCAGCCTCCGTGACGGCCGCGGCGAGCCGGTCGAGCGACTCCTGGGCCTGCTGTGCCTGCTTCTCGAAATTTCCGGGCCGCGCCTCGGCGGCGTACCGGCCACCGGACTCGGTCAGCAGCTCGTTATAGGTGATGACCCGCCCGTCCCGCAGATGGAGCTCGGTCTTGTGCAAGTCGTCTTGCGCTCGTTCCGCCCACATCGCTGCATCTATCGCCAGCAGTGGGCTGTGCGACGTGCCGATTCCGAGCACGATCTCGGCCATGGCTTACTCCATCTCCTGGGTTGATCAAGCGTCGAGTACCAAACGCGGCGACTTGCTGCCGGAGCAGCAGACGAAGATGACGTCGTTCGCTGCCTTCTCGGATTCGGTCAGGACGAGATCACGGTGATCCGGGATCCCCTCGAGCACGCCGGTCTCGCAGGTGCCGCAAATTCCCTCGGTGCACGAGAAGGGGACCTCGACCCCCGCGTCCTGCATTGTTTCCAGGATCGTTTTCCCGGGCCGCACCTCCAGAACGAGGTCGGATCGGCTCAGAACGATCTCGAATCCACCAGTCGTGTCCGCCTCGACGGCGCTGGTGAAGTACTCGACATGCACCGACTTCGCGTCGAGGTGGGACGTGGCGGTCTCGAACGCGGCGAGCATCGGCGCCGGTCCACAGCAGTAGACATGTGTACCGGGCCCCGCGCTGTGAACGATCGCGTCGATGTCCAGAACCCCGCCGTCCTCGGGGTCGACGTGGAGCGTGATCTCACCACAGCTCCCGCTGGCCAGGCGCTCCAACTCCCGACCGAACGCGATCAGCGAGCGCTCGCGGACCGCGTAGTAGAGATGCCACTTGCGCTGCAGTTCTTCCAGCCGGTGCGCCATGGCCAGCATCGGCGTGATTCCGATGCCGCCGGCGACGAGAATCGAGGTCTCCGCGGACTCGTCCAGCTCGAAGTTGTTCGACGGCTCGGAAACCTCGACCAGCATGCCTGGCCGGAGGTTGTCGTGGATCCACGACGACCCGCCCCGGCTGCCTGAGGTGCGGTGGACGCCAAGGATGTAGCGCCGATGGTCCAATGGGGAACCGGCCAGGGAGTAGCTGCGCACCAGCCCGTTCGGCAACGCGAGATCCACATGGGAGCCCGCGTCGAACGGCAGGAGCTCGCCTCGATCGGGATCGACCAATTCGTAGGACAGTATGTCGTCGGCTTCGAAACGGACAGCCTCGACTCGTAGTCTTCGAGTGTTCCTCGCGGCAGTCATCTCCGTCCACTCTCACTTTCGTCCATAGTCACTTCACCGCCCTCACGGGCCGATCGAAGCAGTGCCGTGGATACCCGTACGGTCTCCTTCGCGAAAGCACCGTCATGAATGGGCCACCGGCCCTGCCGCACGGCGCCGAAGAGTTCGTCGAGGACGTGCCCGCGCCCTGCCCACACGCCCAGCGGTACGCGTACCAGGTGCGCGCCGTCGGCGCCGTAGACCGCGACGCCCTCCGACACCGGCCGCAGGTCGGCTTCGGCGCAGGTGACCACGAGCTCACCGAAGTGCGGGTGCCGAGCCGGCTGCTGCACCCGGCGGTGCCCGTAGGCGTACTGGCTCCGTCTGGCCGACTGTTCCTGCGCTGTCGACAGCGCAGCCAACCTGCGCCGTGCGCCGCCGTGCGACGCGGCCTTGGCGCTGCCGCCCTCGCCTACCCAGCCGTACAACTCGTCGGTGTCGAAATGGTCGTAGCCGCTGTATACGAGTGATCCGGCGATACCGCCGTCGAACTCGATGAGCGCCGCGCAGGAGCCTGCGGCGCCCCGCCCGGGATCGAGCCGGCTCGCGATGGCACGCACCGACCGCACGGGGGCATCGACGATCGTGCGCAGGCAGTCCACCTGGTGCGGGACCTGGTTGAACCAGATTCCGCCGCCGCGCTGTTCGTCCAGTTCTGCGGCCAGGCGCGGCCGATAGAGAAAGTCGGTGAACGTCCAGCAGCAGATCATCCCCAGCGCGCCGTATCGTCGGGATCTCACGGCGTCAGCGATCCACGAGATCGCCGGGTCGAAGCCGTGGGTGTGCCCGACCACCAGGGTCACGCCCGCGGATGTCGCCGCGCGAATCATGTCATCGCAATCGGCGAGCGTCAGCGCCATCGGCTTCTCGACGATCACGTGCCGGCCCGTCGCGGCAGCGGCAACGGTCTGGTCGCGATGAAATCGGTGCGGAGAGGCAATGTAGACGGCCTCGACATCGGATAGCTTCCGCAGGTCGGCGATGTCGGCGACGGCCGGTAGCGCCTCATTGGTCTCGAAGGACGAGCGCAGCTCCGCCACTGGGTCGACGGCCGCGACCAACCGGAAGCCCGGGTGGGCCTTGATCACAGGGACCATCGCGCCGCCGGCCAACCCCAGGCCGACGACCGCGATTCCGATCGGCCGGCTCATGGGCCGACATGCGCCCCGGCAAGGCCGGGGGTCAGTTCGCCACCGAAGGCGTCCACGAACTCGTCGAAATTGTCGATCGGGGTCACCCTGCTGATGGCCCGGACGCGGAAGAGTTCGTCTCCGCGGCGTATGATTTCGGGCTCCTCGCCCCCCGCGAGCTTGTCCGCCATGTTGAGCAGAAACCTACGCGCCGCGACGACCGCGCGATCCGAGCTGACGAGGTGCTCGTGCGTGCGGTCGGCGATGCCGGTGTTGCCGGCCAGCGCCCTCGAGTTCTCGGCGAGCGCGCGGTCCTGGTCGTGGACGCCCCAGATCCCGGTGAAGTTCTGGGTTCGCTGCATCTCGCGGTCGACGAGGTAGTCGTTCTCCTTCGTGGCCAGCGGCACGAAGGTGTCGATGATGTAGTCGTCGGAGCAGACGAAGGCGCCCTTGCTCATCCGTGGCGGGAAGAGGGCGCCGCTGCCGTAGTAGTCCCGATGCTCGCTCTCGGGAATGGGCCCGTCGACGTGGTAGCCGAAGGTGAACACCGTGGTCAGGTTGTCGTCGATCGGAACCCATGCGCGACCGCCACCCTGGGTGAACTCGCCGGGCGCCCGCGGAATGAGGCTGAACATCGGGGCGATGAATTGTGTGACCCGCCACTGGTACGTGCCGTCGTCCAGGGATCGCCGGGCGCCGTACACCAAACCGTATTCGGTCTCCCGGAGTTCGATGTAGGGAGCCGCGTCGGCGGACATCTGGGATCCGGCGGCCTTCTGCCGCGAGTTCCCGCGGTCGAAGTCGCGGTGCAGCCAGCTGATGTGCGACGAATCGATCTCGCCCTCCAGCCCCTGCGACCAGTTCGTGCGCTGCAGCCAGCGCGCGGCGTAGACCTGTTCACCGGGCAGGTTCGCGTACTCCATCCCCGGCAGTGGCGGCCGCTTGTCCGCCGGACCCATGTAGATCCACACCACCCCGGCCCGCTCTTCGGTGGGGTAGGCCGTGATGCCGACGCGGGAGCGGATATCGGGCGCACCGACCTCGACGTTGGGCGTCTCGAGGCAGTTACCGTCCACGTCGAACTTCCAGCCGTGGTATGCACAGCGGAGTCCGCATTCCTCGTTCCGGCCGAAGAACAGCGGCGCCAGCCGGTGCGAGCAGTACGCGGAGACGATGCCGACCTTGCCGCTGGAATCGCGGAACGCGACCAGGTGCTCACCGAGGATCTTCAAGCGAACCGGTGGGCTGTCCGGCTCGCTCAGTTCCGCCGACGTCACTGCGGGCAGCCAGAACCGCCGGAACAGCTCACCCATCGCGGAGCCCGGTCCAACCCGTGACAATGATTCATTCGCCGAAGCGCGCAGCATCTTCCTTGCCTCCTGACCAGTGCCGTTGCCTACTCAGGCGCCGAACTTCCCTGGGACTTCGTTTCGGGGATCCTGTCGAAGGATCAGGTCCCAGAGCTCCTGCCCGGTCGGATGCTCCTGTTCCTCGAGGATGTGGCCCAGCAGCCCGGCGCAGCGGCCGATCAGGGCGAGTCCCCGGGCCATATGGGTGGGCAGATCCATGCTCAGGACCATCGCGCCGACCGCGCCCGCCGTGTTCACGACCAGCCGCCTGCGGTAGACGGAGTCGGTTGCCGCCTCGAGAGCGAGCAGCAGCCGCCACCAGAGGCCGAAAAACCCATTGCGTTCACTGACGGCCCGCAGTGCGGGGATGCGGGGATCCCCATGGACGTGGATGTTGTGGCCGAGCCCGTACATCGGACGTCGCTGCTCCCGCCGCTTGCGGGCGAAGGCCAGCGCGGCCTGTGCGATCTGCTCCTCGCTGGACTCGTCGGTCAATCCTCCGGCCGCGTCCTGCAGCATCTCGGCCGCGTTCTGCATGGCGCCGAGGAATACGCTCCCTGCGCCCAGCAGCCCGGCCGCGACCGCGGCTTGGGGCGCCTCGGGCGCTCCCATGTACGTCAGCCGGGCGGCGGTCGCGCTGGGCGTGAGCCCATGGTCGGTGACGGTCACGAGAATGGTGTTGATCATTTCCTTCTCGTTGCCGACCGGCATCCGCCCGAGCGTGACGAGAAGGATCATGTCGACGAAGTCGATCTGTCCGATCAGCTCATGGGCCAGATCGTGTCCGCGTACTGTGATGCGGTCGACCGTCGTGGTCCCGATCTCGGTGGAAATCATGCGGCGACCTCCTCGCCCTCTCCACGGACCAGCACCACGTCCAGGACGGTGACGCCCTGTCCGTCCGGATGGACTCGCACCGGGTTCATTTCGAGCTCCTGAATATCGTGATCCGCGACGACCAGGTCGGAGATCGCGATCAGCAGGTCGACGAGCGCCTCCACGTCGGAGCGGGCTCCGCCGCGCAGACCGTCGAGGATCGCCGAGCATCTGGTTTCGCCGACCATCCGCAACGCCGACTCGCGGGTCAGCGGAAGCAGGCGTCTGGAGACGTCGGCGAACAGCTCCACGTAGATCCCGCCGAGCCCGAAGGTCAGGACCGGGCCGAAGGTGGGGTCCTGCGTGACACCGATCAGGACGTCCACACCGTCGTCGGCGGCCGCCTCCACGAGGACGCCTTCGACGACCGCGGACGGCGCGGCTTCGGCGACCGCGGTGATGATCGACTTGTAGCCCTGCGCGACTGTGTCCTCGGTCAGCCCGACGACAACGCCGCCGACGTCCGACTTGTGTGTGATCTGAGCGCTGACCACCTTGAGGACCACGGATCCGCCGAGGTCACGCGCGATATCGGCGGCTTCCTCGGGCGTACGGGCCAGCTGTCCCCTGGGAACCGTGATGCCGTGTGCGGCAAGAAGTTCCTTACCCCGCACCTCGGTCGAGGTGCGGGCGTGCTTGCGGGGGCCCGGTCCGATCGGGCGCCACCCCTCGGCCGGACGTGAACCGGGCCAGTCCGCCCAGCGCCGCACCGCCGCGACTCCTCGCTCGATGCTGCCGATCGGGGTCATCCCGCCAGCGACCAGTTCGCGAAATCCGGCGCCCAGCCGATCACTCATCCAGATCGGGACGATCGGAGTTCGCGTCTGCTGTTGCGTCTCGACGATTGCTGCCGCGATACCGCCGGTGAGCTGGTCGTAATCACACGGGAACGGGTACACGACCACGCCGACGTTCGAGTCCTCGGCGGTCGCGAGCAGGCTCGCCGCGCCGATCTCGGGCCGGGTGAGAATGTCGGAGGTGGCGTCGACCGGATTATTGATCGCCGCGTACTCGGGCAGCGCGTCACCCAGCGCCGCCAGGGTCTGCTCGCCGAAGACGGCCAGATCCAGACCGGCGGCGCCAACGGCGTCCGCGGTCATGGCGCAGCCACCGCCGGAGAAGCCGTACACCGCCACCGATCCGGTGCCGGTCGGCCTTCGGCGAGCGAAGAGCGAGGCGGTGTCGATCAGCTGGTCGATGTCGTCGACTTCGACGACCCCGGCCTGCTTCAGCGCTGCCCGGTTGACCTCGACCGCGCCCGACAAGGAGCCCGTGTGCGACGCGACCGCGCGTGCACCGTACTCGCTTCGCCCGACCTTGAGTGCGATGACGGGCTTGTTCCGCTCGGCCGCGTACATCACCGCGTCCATGAAGTCCGGCCCGTTCTTGATCCCCTCCATCGCGGTCGCGATCGTCGTGAGGTCGTCGGCGTCCGCCATGTACCGGATGAAGTCCGCGACGGTCAGATCGACCTCGTTACCCGTGGAGGCCCACAGTCCGACACCGACGCCACGTTCCATGCCCTGCAGGAAGCAGCGGCCGATTCCGCCGCCCTGTGTCGCGAGCCCGATGGCCCCGGGATGTTGGTCGACCTGGAAGGACGGGGAGAACATCATGCCCAGGGGCTTGTTCAGATTGCACAGCCCGGGCGAGTTCGGCCCGTAGATCCGCATACCGCTGCCACGGCCGATGGCGAGCATCTCGCGTTCGGCGGCCTTTCCCGCGGCCCCCATCTCGCCGAAGCCGGAGGTGAACACGATCGCGAACTTGACACCTGCCTCGGCACACTCGCGCAGGACGCCGAGGGTGGCCGCAGCCGGCACAACGAGCATCGCGACATCGATCTCTCCGGGGACGTCCGCGATCGAGCCGAACGTGGTCCGACCGGCGATCTCCGGCTTCGACTTGCTGATCAGGTGGGCGTTGCCGTCGAACTTCGAGTGGACCAGGACGTTCTCCACGCTTCGAGCCCCCAGGCTGCCGGGGCGGTCGGAGGCTCCGATGATCGCAATGCTCCCGGGGTCCACCAGTGCCTTCAGATCGACCGTCACGCTCACTCCTCCATCACGTGCCATGCACGATATTTCGTATAATTCTACGAAATACTGTTTTTCTGTCAACCGCTGGCAGCGCGGCCCGTACGGCGGCCTCCGAGTCACGCGCGAGCAGGGCGCCGGCCGTCGGGTCATCGACGGCCAATTGCCCAAACGTGCAGCTACAGGCGGCGTTTCCGGCCCATGTCACGGTCCGGCAGTGGGCACAGTCATCGACAGTTGCAGACCCCTCGGGGAGTGGCTTTTTCCAACGCGCCAAAAGGATCACTTCTTTTCACAGTTTCGCTGTTAACCACGAAGGGTCGAAGCCAATAGAGCGCCTGGGACACGTCTCGCGGCAACGTGCTCACGTGGTCCACCCCGGCGCCGGCCCGTTCCGCCCAGGCCTCAGCGGGCTTTGAAGACGGGCGGGCGCTTCTCCGCGAAAGCCCGCCCGGCCTCGGCGAAGTCGTCGGTCAGATCGAGCCGTGACAACTGCATCTGCTCGTCGAGCTGCGTCGCGATCGGCACCCACTGCTTGCGGGTGACGCGCACCGCGTCCCGCGTCGCCAGCGGCGGGGCGGCCAGCACCTGCTCCGCGAGTGCCTCGGCGACCTCGAGGTGCTCACCGTCCGCGGCCAGGCGATTGGCCAGGCCGAGCCGGTGCAGCTCCGCCCCCTCGATTCGCCGGCCGGTGATGAGCATCTCGGAAGCGAGTTTGCCCGGCATGAAGGTTTTGATCTTCGCCCAGGTGCGAGATCCGGACATGCCGATCGTCGTCTCGGTGATCGCCATCCGGGTGCTTTCCGCGACGACGAGCAGGTCGCATTCGGCGGCCAGGTGCGCACCGCCACCCAGGGCGTATCCGTGCACGGCTGCGATGACCGGCTTGTAGTTGGCTGTCCTGCCCAGCCAGCCCTCACCACCAGTCCCGCGCAAGTGCTGCGCGCCGCCTACGTGTCCCTGACGCATCGCCTCGAGTGCGTGCTTGCGCCGGGCCTGGTCGTTCATGCGGAACCCCAGCGAGCTGTGCTCCTTGACGTCGATGCCGGCACAGAAGGACCGTCCCGCTCCGTGGATGATCAGCACCCAAAGCTCGTCGTCCAGATCGAACTCGAGCAGGGCGTTGCGCACCTCGGATTCCATGGTGTCGGTCAGCGCGTTGTGATGCTCGGGACGATTGAGCTTCAGGTACGCCAGACGGCCCTTGGACGTGAATTCGATTGTCTCGTATGTGGTCATGAGAGTTGCAGCCCAGCCTTCTCGTCGGTCTTCATTGGTTGTCCGCCGCGCTTGTTGCGCCGGCGACGGTCGACCTTGGCAAGGCGCCCGGGGTCGACAGCACCTCGTTCGTGCTCGCCCGCCGCGGGGTTCATTCCCCGATGCCGGGAAGTCCGTCATCCGCGGAGTCGAACTGCTGCCGATTCCGCGATATCGCTACGCCCGCGAAACCGCGAGAGACCGCGGCCCGCGCACTGTTTCAGCCGGCCAGTGGCATGACGGTCCGGCGCATCCGGCCGAATTCACGCGCGAAGCCGGCCGCGTAGAGGCCGACGACGGAGCCGTCTCGCATCGCCTTCACCAGGAACGTGTGCGCTGCGGGGTCCGAGTGCTCGAATACCAGTTCGGCGTCTCTGTGAGTTCCGACGCCCTGGATCTTGAGCCCGTACTGGTCGGTCCAGAAGTAGTCGGAGGCCGCGAACGGTGCGCGCTGGGCGTGCGGCAGCAGGACGTTCCGGCTGACGTGCCGGGCCTGATCGAGAGCGTTGAGCCACTGCTCGTTTCGCACGAGCCTGCCATCGGCGAGCCGGAACCGCGCCACGTCTCCGGCGGCCATGACGTCCGGGTCGGAGGTGGTCAGGGTCTCGTCGCAGACGACCCCGTCCGCAACGGCGAGTCCGGACCCGTCCAGCCAGCCGACGACCGGGCAGGCGCCGATGCCGGCGACCACGACGTCGGAGACCAGGACCTCGCCGGTACTCAGGACGACCCGCCACGCTTCCCGATCCGCTGCGGGCGGCACGATGTCGGCCGCGCGCACACCTGTGAGGACGCGAACGTCCTGCGCGCGATGCAGTGTTTCCGACAGGCCGCCGAGGTGAGCGCCGAGCGATCGCAGCATCAGTGTCGGGCCCGCTTCGATCAGCGTCACGTCGAGCCCGAGAGACCGGCAGGTGGCCGCGATCTCACACCCGATCAATCCGCCGCCGATCACGGTGACACTGCGGGAGTTCGCCAGGCGATCACGCAGATCGACGGCGTCGTCGATCGTCCGGAGAACCGGCGGCTGCCGCTGCGCATCGATTCCCGGCACGCATCGAGCGGTCGCCCCGGTGGCGATCACCGCGCGGTCGTAGGTGAGCACGTCATCCCCGATTACGATCTGGTGATCCGCGGGACGCAGGCAGACCGCACGACCGGTCTCGAACACGATGTCCTGCGCCGCGAGCTGCGCCTGCGAGGCGAAGGTGATCGCGCTCTGGTCGACCTCTCCCCTGATGAATCCCTTCGACAGGGGCGGGCGATCGTAGGCGAGATGGGTTTCCTCGCTCAGCAGAACAATGCGTCCGCCATACCCCTCCGCGCGCAGACCTTCGGCCGTCCGCAGGCCGGCCATGCCCGCGCCTACGATGACGACCGTGCTGATGTCCTGATTCGGCATCGTATTCCTTGTATTACTGTCGGGCGAGCGTGAGGACTTCCCCGCGCGTGTACTCGAGTCCCGGGAGCACTACTGCTCCTCCAGGCGCAGCGCCGTGACCGGACAGAATGCGACGGCGTCTTCGATGTCCGATCGCTCTTCCTCCGGCACGACACCGTCGTTGAGCACCTCGATCTTTCCGTTGTCGTCGAGGTCCAAGATGCTGCTGCCCAGACACGCGGCCGCACCGATGCAGCGCGCCTTATCCGCGACCAACTTCGCACCCATATGCTGTAAATCCCTTCGCGTCCATCCACCATCGACCGGGTCCCGCGGCTGCGCGGACTCGGCCGAACCGAGGCCGCCCATTGCCCTTATCCGTTCGATCCGACGGCTGGCGCGCCGAACTCGTCGAGGTCTGTGACATGCGCGTCCACCCGGAAGAACCTGATCGAGTCCCGGTCCATGAAGGACTCCTCGTCGGCGACGACGGCACGCTGGAATTCCGGATCGCTCGATGCCCTCGTAAAGGCCTCGTAGTCCTCGACCGTGTTGAACGAGGCAATCGTGATGACGTCGCAGTCGGGCAGCGACCCGTCGTCCCCGTCCAACTTCTGGATTTCGGTGCCCGGAATGACGTAGTTGCGCGTGTAGTCGGCCAGCCACTTGTACTTGTGGCCGGCAATCAGCCGGGCGTGGTGGTTCTCGTAGTGTTCGATGAATTCTTCGCGCGTAGTGCCGGGTTTGCGCCGGATGAGGGCGACGACCCGTACCGCGGGGGCGATCTGTGTCGACATGTCGGGTATCTCCTTCTGTTTCTGCCGCCCGGTTCAGAGGCTCAGGCCACCGTCGACCGGAATAGCCACGCCCGTAACGTAAGACGATGCGTCACCGGCGAGAAAGACTGCGACTGTGGCGATTTCGTCGGCGGCGCCGCGACGACGCAGAGCGGTGCCGGCGGCGATCCGGTTCAGGCTCTCTTCGCTGACGTGCTCCACCAGCAACGGGGTCTCGATCGGGCCGGGCAGGATGGCATTGACCCGAATGTGATGGACACCGAGCTCGGCCGCAGCACTCCGCGTGAAGCCCACGACACCGGCCTTGGACGCCGCATAGGCGCTCATCTCCGGGTGAGCGTGAATGGCCGCGACCGATGCGGTGTTGATAACCGAGCCGCCGCCCGCGTTCTTCATCAGCGGCACGGCAAGTTTCGTCGCAGCGATGACAGCGCGCAGATTCACCGTCCACATGAGGTCCATCTGCTCCACCGACATCCGGTCGAGTTCGATGTGCCGCTGATCCGTCGGTCCCGCCGTACCCGCATTGTTGAACAGCACATCGACCTTGCCGAAGCGCTCGTTCACCGCCGCGAACAGGGCCTCGAGGTCCTCGATCTTGGAAACGTCCGCGCGGAACGGAATCACCTTCTCGCCCAGCTCGTCGGCGATCGCCTTCTCGGACCCGTTGTAATCGACGGCGTAGACGCGTGCCCCCGCCTCGGCGAATCTGCGCACGCTGGCCGCGCCCATTCCCGAGCCACCGCCGGTGACGATGGCGACCTTATCTTGCAAAGGGGAAGTCGTCGTGCTCATACCATCTCTCTCACGCAACTCGGAGGTACATGACACGAGCCGATAACCCCGATATTTCGAATTACACGTCGACTCGTGGAATACAGGCCTCGTAGGAGAGGCCCACAGAACTAGTGGCGCCCGGCGACCGCGAACCTCAGCGTCGTCGGAGTTTGCTGGAACGGCGCACCGTAGAACTCGGACTCCGCGATATCGAAGTCGTCCCAGAACTCCAGGATTCCGTTGAGCAACTCTTCCTGCTCGATGGTGGAGATCATTCGTCCCACGCACGAATGACGACCGTTACCGAAGGAGAACGACGGGCGCTCGCGCTCCGCCAGGACGTCGAGCTGCCGTGGCCGCTCATAGACGGCCGGGTCGTTGTTCGCAGCGAAGACCCCGAGGAATACCGGCACAAACGCGTCGACATGAACGCCGTGGAACTCGAGATCCCGCTCCGAGTAGCGGCTGCTCGTCTGCACGGCCGGGTTGTATCGATACAGCTCGGGCACGGCGATCGAGACCGCTTCCGGGCGCTGCTGCAGCCGCCTCCACTGGTCCTTGTTCTCAGCGAGGGCGACCAGGTTGCACGCCATCTGCGCACGCGTGCTGTCCACGCTGGCGATGATCAGCGTCATCAGGATACGGACCGTATGGTTCCGCGTGATCGTTCCCTCACGCTCCGCTTGCAACAGCGCCGAGGTGACATCTGCCCCCGGGGTGCTCAGCTTGTGGTCGATGAGGTCCTCGAGCCAGGTCAGCGTCGCCAGGACCGCACCTTCCACGGTGTCGTGGACGGTGGGGTCGTACGACGGGAACTTGAGGATGTCGCCGGACATCCGCGAGATGAACGGCGCGTGTTCCGGATCGGCGCCGACGAGCTGCGTGAACACCACCGACGGCAGCTCGGCTCCGAGCTCAGTGGCGAAATCGACTGTACCGCTGGAGTTGTCGCGGAGCCACTGATCCACGGACGCACGGATGTCAGAACGAAATTTCTCGACGTTCTCAGCGATGAACCACGGCTGAAACGCCCGGCGCATCTGCCGGTGCTCAGACCCTTCGGTCGAGGTGGTCATGCCGGCCAGGGCATCGTAGACCGGGCCCTCACTGAAGCCGATCGCCGCCATCTTGGCCTCGGTCGAATTCCGCAGATCCTTCGAGCGGAAGGCCTCGGCAACCAGTGGATAACTCAAGATCTCGAGCCCCCGGGAGCTGCGGGCGAGACCGTCGGGGTAGAGGTTCCAGTCGATCGACCCCGGTAGCTCGTCGAAGTGCTCGGGGTTCATAATGTCGAGCTCTGGCAAGTCTTCGAGTCGCATGACACTCCTAGAATCACGGTATTTCGTGATATTAAACGACAAGTCGCGATGTGACAATAGCCACTTTGCAGCCCGGGCCGTCCGGACCCGTCGTTACCGCGGCCCGCGTCCAGGCGCGTCACGGTTCACGAACGAGCGCACATCCGAAGGCTGCCATTGCTCCCAGTCCACGCCGAGCTCGCGGCGGACGATCCGCCAGCTGCCGTCACGCAACTCGAAGTCGTCCAGGTACCGCCCACCGGTCCACAAGACCTCCTCGGAGCCATGCGTATGACCGCTCCACGGCCCGTCGCCCGGGGTCTCGGCGGCAATGCGATGGAAGGCGAGCAGATAGCTCACCGCGCGCGCCTCATGCCCTCGGACCTCGACCGTCTGATTGACGACGAAGTGCTCAGTCAGCACGCACCCGCGCAGGAATCGAAATCCGCGCGCGACGAAATCGTCGACGCTGCCCTCGAATTGCCCGAGCACACATCGGGCGTCGGGATGGAACACAGCGCGAAAGGCCGCTTCGTCCTGGCGGTCGGCCGCCCGGCAATAGTTCTGGAGCTGCTCCTGGATGGCCACCCTGGCGACGAGCCGATCCAGCTCATCTTGGCCGGCGAACGTCGTCACTGCCACGCCTCGTTCCACGGTCGCAGGTCCATCCGATGCGTCCACGCCGAGCGAGGCTGGACGGCCAGCTGCCAGTAGGCCTCGGCGATCGCGTCGATACTGATCATGCTGTCCGGCCCGCGTGAAGCCTCCGCGTCAGGAAATGCCCGCCGCATCCGCTCTCCCCCGATCGGCCCATCGGGAACAACTGTCGCGACATGGACCCCCTGGGAACTGAATTCGCGCGCGAGCGCTTGCGTGACCGCCATGAGCCCGAACTTCGCAACGGCGTAGGCCGTCTGTTTCGGGCGAGCGACTTCGCTGGACTTGCTACCTGTCAGCAGGATGACGCCCCCACGGCCCGCCATCCTGCGCGCGGCCTCACGCCCCACAACCAAGCCTCCGAGGCAGTTGATCCGCCACACCGACTCGACAAAATCGGCATCCATGTCCAGGATGCTCTTCTTCGACTGGGCGCCGCCGGCGTTGTAGACGGCGACGCCGAGCCTTCCCAGGCTGTCGACGCGGTTCACACACTCGAGCAGGCTCGCCTCCGAAGAGGCGTCGGCCACGACCGCGGTCGCCACTCCGCCATCGGCTTCGATCTGCTCGACAACCCCCTGCAGCGTCTCCTGCGTGCGGCCCGTCACCACAACGTGAAGCCCTTCCCGGGCGAACCTTCGGGCGAGCGCACCACCTGTGCCCTCCAGGGCACCCACTCCGACGATCCATGCAACTGTTCCCGGCGGCGGGGCGCCCCCCGCTGCCGGCCAACGATCCATCGCCACGTCGCTGGTGCCGCCCAATCCAATCACCTCTCGCCTTGATCCCACGAACCAGCTCATCACCGGGCCGGGCCTTACTGCTCGCCCGTTACGGCGGCAACGAGCGCCGTCAGTCGCGTTCGCCCAGCACGAGGTCTGCCGCCTTCGCACCGATCAGGAGCGCCGGAGCGTTCGTGTTGCCCGAAGGCAGGGTCGGCATGACCGACGCGTCGGCCACCCGCATTCCCTTCATGCCACGCACACGGAGTTCGGCGTCGACCACGACTTCAGCATCGTTCAGGCTGCCCATCCGGGCGGTGCCCGCCCAGTGCGCACAGTTCTGAATCTTGTCCGCCAGGAAGGCGCGCCAATCGTCGTCGGTCTGCACCTCGGTCCCGGGATAGTCCTCGTCCTTGACGATCGAGCTCATCGGGCCGCCGTCGGTGAAGATCCGACGGACCTGCCGACAGGATGCGATGGTGTCGGTGACGTCCTGCCGTACAGCGAGGTACTGCAGGTCGATGATCGGCAGCACGTCGGGGTCGGTCGACGTCACAGTGACGGTTCCACGGGCCCGTGGGTGCAACAACGACAGCAGCGCCGAAACAACGGACGCCTTGGAGAGCCGCACGTTCTGCTTGCCCGTACTCCCGTCGGGCCGAAGCGCGAGCGACAACGGAGCGAACATGACCTGATAGTCCGGCCGGCCACGGGTCGCACCGTCGAGACGGCCGAAGAGCACAGCGTTGGCCAGCGGCGCGACCGCCGGCCCTCGGCGATGCACGACGAACTGGTATGCACCACGCACCATGCCGAGTGGCGTCGCCTCCTGGTTGAGCGTCCGCTGCGTCACCTGGTACTGAAGGCGAATACTGGTGTGCTCCTGAAGGTTTCGCCCCACACCGGGAACGTCGGCGACCAGCGGCACCCCGAGCGACCGCACTGCCTCGGGCGCACCGATCCCCGACCGGAGAAGCAGTGCGGGTGTGCCGACAGCCCCGGCCGAGAGGATCACCTCCCGATTGACGTGGGCGCGTTCAACCACCCCGAGCCTGCGGTACTCGATGCCAGTGGCGCGATCACCCTCGGTGATCACCTTCAGTACGGTGGCGTTCTTGAGGATCGTCAGATTCTTATTCCGCCGCGCGGCGGGGTGCAGGAAGGCGCGCGCGCTGGTCTGCCGCAGTCCGTTGCGTTGCGAGAGCTGCGACCACGCGACGCCGAGCGATTCGTCCGCGTTGTAATCGTCGTTGTACGGGTAGCCCGTCTGTTGCGCGCCCGCAACGAATTTCGCGGCCACGGCATGGTCGAGACGAACCCGGGAAACGTACTGGGGGCCGCTCGTTCCACGCAGCGGCCCGTGGAAGTCCGTACTCGTCTCGATCTCACGCATAAGCGGGAGCAGCGCCTCGTAGTCCCAGCCGTCGGCGCCGAGCTCGGCCCATTCGTCGAAATCGTCGCGATGTCCGCGAACCCACAACATCGCGTTGACAGCACTGCCGCCACCCAAGACCTTGCCGGACGCCCATAGATCGCGCCGGCCGTTGCGGGTGAGGTCCGGCTCGGTCTGGTACATCCAATAGTTTTTCTTGGGCATCTTCATCATGCCCGCGGGAAGCAGTATCTGCGGCTGGATGTCGCTACCGCCGGCGTCGATCGCAAGAACGCGGTGCCCCTTGTCCGAAAGCTTTGCGCTCAGAACGGCTCCAGCGGATCCCAATCCCACGACGATGTAGTCGAACGTCGACTCCGACACGTAGACACCTCTTTCAGGAGCAGCGGCCAGCCGCATCGTTCGCTGCTCGACTTGACCTGATCCCGCGAGCGGTATGCGGTCGAACTGGCGTGGGGCTCCCTAGCAACCTACCTCAGACTACGACTGATCGCTATCATTATCGAAATTTCGTTCACCGGATGACGTAGCCACCGTCGATTGGTAGCGATACACCAGTGGCGAAAGATGCGGCAGGAGAACAAAGCCACACCGCGGCATCGGCGATCTCCTGAGGGCGACCGATTCGGCCCATCGGATGACCGGCGATCACCGGTTCCATGAGTTCAGGGCTCAGATCTCGGTTGATCGGAGTCTCGATCACCCCTGGGCAGATCGCGTTGACCCGGATCCCTTTCCGGGCGTAATCCAGTGCAGCGGCCTTGGTCAGGCCGAGCACTCCATGCTTGGAGGCGGAGTAGCCGGCCATATCGTAGACACCGACCAGTCCGGCGTCGGAAGAGATATTGACGATGGCTCCCGCTCCTTGGCCGACCATCACCGCGAGCTGATACCGCAAACTCAAGTACACCCCGCGCAGATTGATCGCGATCACCCGGTCGAATCCGGCAACCACCGACTCCGCCATGGGGGCGGGCTCCGGATCGATGATCCCCGCGCTGTTGACCGCGGCATCTATTCCACCGTAGTCGGTGACACAGGACTCGACCGCGGCGGCAACCTCGGTCTCGCGGCTGACATCGCACTGCACGAACGAGGCCACGCCCCCGGCCCGGACGATCTCCTCGACAGTGCTCTGGGCACCAGCGGCGTCGATATCCGCGACCTTCACCGAGGCACCGGCTGTGGCAAACGCGATCGCGCAGGCACGACCCAGCCCCGATCCCGCGCCGGTCACGAATGCTGCTTTACCGGTGAACATCTTCTCGACGGACATGCAAACTCCTTTCCCGGCCCGCGGCCGGGTATTTCTCGACAGAAACTCTGCACCGATCTCCCACCGAGCCGAGCTCAACCGGATCTCAACTGCTTTCCGTGTGCCGCTGTCATTGCCAAGGCGGTGATGAGTACGAAACCGGTGAAGACATCCGCGGCCCACGGTGGTGCCGCCACCAACGCCAATCCGGTAGTTCCCGTCCCCAGCACGATCACCGCGACAACCGTCCCCCATGCGTTGAACCTGCCCATCTTCAGCTGTGTGGCGCCGAGAAACGCCGCCGCGAATGCAGGCAGGAGATAAGGAGTTCCGGCGGTCGGTGATCCTGACGAAAGGACCGACGCCAGCGCTGTACCCGCCCAGCCGGCAACCGTCGCGGAGACGATCAGGGAGCAGAACCGGAGCCGGGTCGTGGGCACACCGGCCAACCGGGCCGCGTCGGCATTGAACCCTGTGGCATACAGTTTGCGCCCGAGCGGGGTATGTTCCAGCATGTACCACAGCACAATCGCGGCGACGAGCATATAGATCACCGGCATGGTGAATCCGAACACCTGCCGCTGGCCAATCTCGGCAAACCCCTCACCGAGCCGGCTACCCTGAATGCTCTCCTCCTTCGTGATGACAATGATGAGAGCTTGGACAAGGGAACCGGTACCCAATGTCGCGATCAGCGATTCGACTCCGAGAACGATGACGACGAACGCGTTGAGCAACCCGACGGCGCCGGCCGCGAGCAACGCAACCGAGGCGGCCAACCAGACCGGCTTGCCGTCGACCACGAGACGGGTGGCCGTGACCCCGGCCAGCGACATGGTGAACGCGAAAGAGAGATCGAAGACTCTGGTGGCCAGCGGCACGCACAGTGCCAGCGCTGCAAGCCCGATGACCGCGTTGGCGTTCAGCACCTGACGGATCGTGTCCGGATGCGGAAAAGTAGCAGGCGCCCATACCGAGAACAACACGACAATGACCACGAGCAGGTAGACGGCACTGATCCGCCGCACCGAGAGGGCATGCCACCACGGGGAACGCTCGATAGCGCCGCCGGAAGCCGATCTCGCCGGGACACGGGCCGGACGCCGGGTATCAGTGTTCATCGGTTATCTCCTCGACCGAGCTGAGCAGGGTGGCTTCGTCGATGGCTGGTCCTACGAGTTCGCGGGCAGCGGAGCCGCCTCGCACTACAATGACCCGGTTGCACAGCGCGACCAGATCCGCGGGGTCGGTCGAGATCATCAGGACCGTCAACCCACGTGCGCACCGCTCGCGCAGCAGGTCGTATATCGCCCGCCGGGATTCGATATCCACTCCCGCGGTCGGCTCGGACAGCAGCAGTACATCCGGCCGTGCCAACAGGCAACGCCCGATGACGACTTTCTGCTGATTGCCGCCGGACAGCGTCAGGATCGCGGCGGCCGGCGACCGTGCGATGAGTCCGACCGCGCGACTCCAGTCCCGGTACGCGTCCAGTTCGCCGGCTCGATCGAGGGGTAGCCACCCGTAATCGTCGACAACGGAGAGAGTCAGATTTTCCCGGACGTCGAACCCGGCGATGATCCCGTGGTGGATCCGATCAGCGGGAACGATCGGGAGTCGGTGACGAGCGATCAGCGCTCCGGTGCACCAGGGCTGTTCGCGATCACCGTACCGAACACGGCCCGCATCGGGCCGAAGTTGTCCGGCGAGCACGTCGAGCACATCGTGGGCGCCGGAGCCGGGCAGCCCGGCGAGGCCGACGATCTCGCCCCTGTGAAGCTCCAGATCGAAGCCCTGCAGGAGATTTGTGCTCAGCCCCTCGACCGCCAGTACCGATACGGCCCCAGGTCCGGGCCCCTGGTAGCCCCCGGACTCGCCGACTCCCGAGCCCGCCACGAGTTCGGCCAGGTCACGTCTGGTCAACCCGGCAGCACCGCGGGTCGCGACCCGGTGACCGTCGCGCAACACGGTGACCCGGTCGGCGATGGTCAGCACTTCGTCCAGCCGATGCGAAACGTACAACACCGCGATCCCCTGATCGCGCAACCGGCGCACGATATCCAACAACCGCTCGCTCTCATGATGCGGGAGCACCGCGGTCGGTTCGTCCAGGACGAGCAGCGACGCACCGTCGCTGAAGCCGGAGACCGCGAACGCGATCGCCACCAGCACCCGTTCTACCGGGGTGGCTTCGGACAGCGGCCTGACGACGTCGATGTTCAGGTCGAACCGCCCGAGGGTATCCATGGCGCGGCGCCGCATCCGTTTCCAATCGACCAGTCCCACACCACGGGTCTCGAATCCGGAGAGGAGTGCGAGATTGTCGACAACGTTCATCTCCAGTACCAGACCCGGGTCCTGGTGCACCACGTGGAGGTTCGGGCGCCGGGCGACCGAGGCCCGCCCGATATCCACTGCTCGACCGTTGTACCAGGCCCGAGTCGGTGGGTCTGCCGCGTACACACCGGCCAGTACTTTGATCAGAGTAGATTTCCCTGATCCGTTCTGCCCGAGCAGAGCGTGCACTTCTCCGCCGCGCACGTCGAGATCCACGTCAGCGAGCGCGGCCACGCCCCCGAAACGCTTGGTGAGACTGCGGAACCTGAGCAACGGCTCCGAGCCGGTACCGCCCGGAGTAGCTGTTGTCGAGCCGAGATCTGCCGGAGTTCGCACCCGATCAGCCTGACCGAACCGAGAGTCCCTCAAAAGTGCGGCAGATGACCCGAATTGGGTGGTTCCACAACGGCGGAGTACCCCGCTGACGCCGCGCGGGCGCCTTTCCCACCTCGGTGGCGCCGGATGTTTGTAGGCGACGACAAGTCCCTGAGAACGGATCATCCGTGGCGCCCCGCACGGTTCCTACGCTCCAGCGGAGCCGAACCTGCGAGCAGACGCACGACGCGCGGTATCGCGGTGGTCGCTGTCGGATATCGGATCGGAGACACAGTGAATCGTTGGTATCGACGGACAATTACAGGCACGGTCGTCTCCGCATTGACGATCTCGCTGCTCACGGCGTGCGCAACGACGAGTTCGGAATCCGGCGAGATGCCCCCGGGTGATGGCGTCGCGTGGGCTGCTTCCGTGACTGCGCGAGCATTCCAGCGGCCCACCACGATCCCGATAGATCAGCCGATCGCGGCGCCGATACCGGCCGGCAAACGAATTGCTTATATCGACTGCGGGTTGGCTACCTGCACCTCATACGTCCCGGTGATCGAGGAGGCCGTGGCCTCGTTCGGCTGGTCGGTGACCAGCATCTCCACCGACGGCTCACCCGCCGGTATCAAGAATGCCTGGACGAGCATATTTCGCCAGAATTACGACGGTGTGATCTACGCCGCCGTAGAACGCAGCGTTATCGACAACGAACTCCGGGAGGCGCAGCGGCGCGGTATTCCGGTCGCTGCACTGAACGTGATGGAGGAGGCGACCGACGGCATCACGTTCATCGCCGGTGATCGCACCGCGGCCCGCGGGTACGGAGAGGTCGCCGCCGCCTACGTCGTCGCGGAAAGCGGCGGTCGCGGAAAGGCAGTCGTATTCAATGTGCCGGGTGTCCCGATCATCGGCCCGATCACAGCAGCGTTCCAGCAGTCGGTACACGATGAATGCCAGGCCTGCGACTCCGAGACAGTCGATATCCCGGTCTCGGCGATCGGGAAGGATGCGCCGGATCGGATCGCCGCGTATCTGAGGTCTCATCCCCGAGTCGAGTACGTCTTTCTCACCGCGGGGGGACTCGTACCCGGGCTGCCGGCGGCCCTGCGCGCCGTCGGGATCCGCGACAAGCACCTCCTTACCCCGAGCTCTGATCCCGCTGTCATGGACATGGTCGCGAAGGGGGATATCGACGCGGCCGTCTCGTTCGACAGCTACGGCTATTTCTACGCTATGGCCGATGCGCTCGCGCGGTTCTTCGCGGGGGTGCCGCAGATCAACCGGGTCTCAGTGCAGAACTGGATCATTCGCCGAGATGACGTCATGAGCCGGACCGAACGATTCCCCTTCGTAGCCGATATGCGCGAACAGTACGCCGTCCTGTGGGCGAGAAAGTAACCATCACATTCATCGAGAGGAAACAACACCATGTCGTCCAGTTTCGAATCAAAGGTCGCCATTGTCACCGGTGGCGGCACCGGAATTGGTGGCGCCACTGCTCGCCGACTGAGCGCTGAGGGAGCGAGGGTCGTAGTCGTCGACGTCAACGCCGACGCGGCGAACAAAACCGTCGCCGGTCTGGTCGGTGCAGGGGTCGCGGTGGTCGCCGACGCGGCCACCCCCGAAGGCGTCGAACATTACATTCGGGTTGCGCTGGATCGGTTCGGCCGGATCGATCTGGCCCACCTCAATGTCGGGGTGGGCAATAATCCCGGTTTTACTGGCGATATCGAGGTAGCCGACTACGACCGGGTCCTCGGTATCTCACTCCGCGGGAACTTCCTGGGCCTGCGCGCGGTGATCCGGCAGTTCCTCGAACAAGGCGAGGGTGGCTCGATCGTGCTCACCTCATCTCTTGCCGGGGTGGGCGGCGGTGTCGGTGCCGCGCCCTACACCGCGGCCAAACACGGTGTGGTGGGACTCGCGAAGACCGCCGCGGCCGAATACGGCACCCACGGCATCCGGGTAAACGCGCTGTGCCCCGGATTCGTCGACACCGACCTGCTGCGTAACGACCTCGACTTCGACGGCGGCGGCGCCGAACGCCGCAAGGGAATCGAAGCGCGAATACCGCTCGGACGCTTCGCTCAGCCGGACGAGATCGCCGCGGCCGCGGTGTGGTTGCTCAGTGCCGACGCCGGCTACGTCTCCGGCACGACGATCGTGGTCGACGGGGCGCTGACCAGCGCGGTCTGATAAAGACCGTGCGGAATACCATTACGGACGACGGCGTCCGGCGAATCCGCTACTCGCGGATTCGCCGGACGCTCCCGAGGTCAGCTCTGCAGACCGTATTCCAAGGCAGCCAGCCGCAACGCCAGATATTTCGAGTAGGTGCGTGACATCGCCATGTTCCCGCCGTGGGTCCACAGGCCGGGATGGCCGGAATCGCTCCAGAGCGAACCGATCTCGCCCCGCTCCTCATCGATTCCCCAGATCGGCTTGCACTGTTCGGCCACTTCGTCGCCGAGCA
>NZ_JBQWRH010000020.1:0-125327 GCF_052545115.1 Nocardia glycosmidis
GGCGGTTTCTGGCGTATCCGGGTCTGGCGTGCCATCCCCTCGTCAGCCGTGTCGGAGAGATCCGCGAGTTTCGGGGCGACGTCGAGCTCAGGGCGGAGATCGGCGGCCCGAACTTCGATGTCTGGGTGGAGCCTGCATAGAGGCCCACTCCCAGCCGGGACGGGCGTGCGGCATAGCCGACGAGCCTTCAAAAAACGTTTTCTGAAGATCGCCCCGCAAGGCCGCCCGGACCCCTCACGGCCTTCAAAAAGCCCTTCAAAAACCGGGGTCGTTCAACAACCTCGGACCACCGTTTTCTGACATGATCCGGGGCCATGACCGCCCCCGAACCGGCCGAGCCGGATCTCCTCGTCGCCGAACCGCTCGTCCGCGCCGAGATCAAGATCGGATACGCCCGGTCTCGACCAGCGGGCAGAAACTCGAACGACAGCTCGACGCACTCAACGCCTCCGGATGCCGGAAGATCTTCGCAGACAAGAAGTCCGGCAAGAACGCGCTCCGCCCCGAGCTGAAGGCGTGCCACGCCTTCCTCGACTCCGGCGACACCCTCGTCGTCCCGAGTCTGGACCGCTACGGCCGCAGCCTCCAGGACCTCATCAACATGGTCGCCGAACTCCGCACCCGGGGCATCGGCTTCACCTCGCTGCGCGAGAACCTCGACACCACCACCCCCGGCGGCCGCCTCGTCTTCCACGTCTTCGCCGCCCTGGCCGAGTTCATCCGCGAACTCATCGTCATCGGCACCAACGAGGGCCTAGCCGCCGCCCGCGAGCGCGGCCGGGTCGGCGGACGCCCCAGCGTCGCCACCGAGGAAGTCATCCGCACCGCCCGCGACCTGCTGCCCGACCCCGGCCGCTCGATCACCTCGATCGCCAAGCTGCTGGGCGTCTCCCCGGGCAGCCTCGACAACCACATCCCCGAGGCAGACCCAAGCAAGATCAATCTCAGCGGCACTTTCCGTACCTCAACTACTCATGAGCGGGGTAAGCGGCGAACTCCATGAGTTTGCTGAGAGGTTGCTTTACGTCGTCCGCCATCGTGTCGGCGCGGCCGGCGACGGCGGCCACTCCCGGACGATAGTGTCTCGGCCGGGGATTTTCCGACACTCGACCCGATGCCGACGCGTTCGCCGTCCAGTCCGAAGACCCTCAGGGGTATTGGAATTCGTTCCGATGTCGGCCCACGAACTCAGTGAACGGCATCGGCTCATGGCCTATCAGCTTGGCGAGCCGGTGTCGGTCGGGGGTGACCGGCAGCGCTGCTGAGGGGTTTGCCAGCATGGCTCCGATGGTCGATATGTGTTGGGCCATGTCCGGGTTGATCACCGGTCCGGCGGCACCGGCGAGTTCGGCTTGCCATTGCTGTTGCGGGATGTGGGTGTAGTGGACGCGACTGCCGATTTCCGCGCTGATGACCGAGGCGATGTCGGCATGGTTGAGCAGTTCGGCGCCGGGCGTGTACGTGATCGGGTGATCGGCGAATCGATTCGGGTCCACCAGCGCCGCAACCGCTAGGTCGGCGGCATCACGTCCGCTGATCCACGGTACCCGGCCCGCACCGAAGCTGTTGGCGAAGCCGCCGGCCGCCCGGATGGACGGACCATGCAGGAGCAGGATGTTCTCATAGAACAGAGCGGCCACCCGCAGCACCGTCGGCTTCAGCCCGGCCCAGGCGAACAGCTCTTCGGCCACGTATTGAGCTCGCCCGAGTCCGCTGGGGCTTTCCGCGGCCGCAGCGGCCATCGACATCACCACCAGATGCGGTGCCAGCGCGGCTTCACGCAGGACCGAGGCCAGGTTCGCCGCCGCGGGCACGATACCCGGCGCGACCGGGTAGGCGAAGTAGACCGCGTCCATGCCATCGACCGCCGCACGCAACGTCCGCCGATCCAGCAAGTCGCCGATCACCACATCGACGCCTTGTTCGCGCAGTTCCTCGGCCGCGTGCCCGTCGGCACGGGCCATTACCCGCATCTGGTGACCGTGGCCGAGCAGCCGCTCGACGATCCGCGCGCCAGTTCGGCCGTGGCGGCCGGTGGCGCCGAGTACCAGCGTCCGTTGGTCGGAGTGAGTCGCAGGGGCTGTCATGGAGCACCTCGTTGTCGTGGTTGCCGGAGTGGAACACACGGTATGGCGAGTGACTTCTATTATGCAAGTAAAGTAGTCGAGGCTGACCGCCGATATCACGAAGGAAAGGAGCACCTGTGCGACACACCAGTTTCCAGTCGATGGGCTGCCCGGTGGCCGGGGCGTTGGAACTGGTCGGGGACTGGTGGACGCTGGTGATCATGCGCGACGTGCTGGACGGGTTCACCCGATTCGACGAGCTGCAACGCAATCTGGGCATCGCTCCGTCCATGCTGACCCGGCGGCTGCGAACGCTGGTCGAATCAGGCTTGCTGCAGCGGCGGCAATATACGGCCACGCCGAAACGCTTCGAATACACGCCGACGCCGCGTGGCAAGGATCTGGCCGTGGTGATCGTCGCTCTTTACGCGTGGGGCGTGAAGCACTCGGCTGTCGGAAACAGCCAGGTTGTCCTGGTCGACCAGGGCAACGGCGAGGAGATCATCCCGGTCTTGACCGATCAAACCAGCGGTCGACAACTATCGGCGATCAACTCCGCATTCCTGGCAGGACCGCAAGCCGACGCTTTCATGAAGGACAGGCTCGACCCCACACTGCGCCAAGCGCGTCGACTACGGGCACAGTCAGTCACCGAGTCATAAATCCGCTGCTCACCGCCTGGGTTCAGCGTGAACCTTCGCTGGCCTCGTCGGGATTGCGCAACGGGCGGGCCGCCCACCCCGATCAGGGAGGACGAAGCCGGGTACCCGTCGAGGCCGAGGTGAGTGCGTGGATTCCGCCCGGCAGCGCAAGCGCATGTGCGTGGCCCTCGAAGAGGGGCACCTGCCTCAGTTCAGTGCAGCGATGCCGGTAATCGACGCGCGTTACGCACCCATCAGTGGATGATTGCGCAGTGTGGAATCGGTGGTAGACATTGTTGCTCATTATGGAATCGGCGCGTGGCTCCCTACTGCGACAACAGCATTCAGGCCACAGGCGGCCAAGGTAGTCGAGTGAAAAGTTGCATCCTGATCTCGGCTGTGTCCACCTGGACGCCTGTGCGCGGGCGCCCAGTAGTTGGCGAGGGTGATGAAGGCCTGTCTTGTGATGCTTCGAGCGGCGAATTCGCTATGAGACCAACCGAGTTCGGTGGCACGGTGTGCTTGGCCGCCATCATGGCTTTGCCAACGATGCACTTTCCCGGCAGATCGCAGTGGCGGAGGCTGTGGAACTTCGGATGGAGCGCTTCCATTCCGTAGCGGAGCGTGGCGGGGTCTTCGGCGTGGCTGCGGCTGATCGGGTCAGCGGACGAATGTCGCCGCCTGGTCGGCCAGGTCGAGTAGTGGCTGTGGGAAGACGCCCAGCACGAACGTGACCGCCGCGGTGACCGCGACGAGGGTGGTGGTCAGTGGCGGGGTGACCAGAACCGGACCGTCGGCGGGCGAATCGGTGAAGAACATCAGCACGATGACCCGCAAGTAGAAGAACGCCGCGATGGCACTGCAGATCACACCGACGATCACAAGTTCTATGGCGCCGCCCGAGGCTGCGGCCTCGAAGACGGCGAACTTGCTGACGAAACCGCTGGTGAGCGGCAAACCCGCGAACGAAAGCAGAAACAGCGCGAAAATCGTTGCCAGCCAGGGTGAACGGCGGCCGAGACCAGCCCAGCGGGGCAGGGCGGTGGCTTCGTCACCACTCGGTTCGCGGACCAGACTGACCACGGCGAACGCACCGAGAGTACCGATGCCGTAGGTCGCCAGGTAGAACAGCACCGCGGCGACGCCACGGTCGTTGGCCGCCACCGGGCCAGTGAGCAGGAAACCGGCATGGGCCACCGAGGAATACGCGAGCATCCGCTTTACGTCGGTCTGCGTGATCGCCATTACCGCACCGACCGCCATGGTGGCGATCGCGACGGCGGCAAGGATCGGGCGCCAGTCGTCGCGCAGGCCGGGCACCGCGACCTGCAGCACGCGCACCAAGGCGCCGACTGCCGCGATCTTGGTGGCCGCCGCCATGAAACCGGTGATCGCGGTCGGGGCGCCCTGGTACACGTCCGGCACCCAGGACTGGAAAGGTACCGCACCGATTTTGAAAAGCAGCCCGACCGCCAGCATGGCGATCCCGAGCAATGCCAGCGTCGTGTCCTCGGGATGCCCGCCGATAGCGTCGGCGATGCCACCGAGTCGCACCGTGCCCGCCTGCCCATACAGCAGCGCGACACCGTAGAGGAAAAACGCCGAGGAGAACGCGCCGAGCAGGAAGTACTTCAGCGCGGCCTCCTGGGAGAGCAGCCGCTTGCGCCGCGCCAACCCGCACAGCAGATACAGCGGCAGCGACAGTACCTCGAGCGCCACGAACATGGTGAGCAGGTCGTTGGACGCCGGAAACAGCAGCAGCCCACCGACGGCCAGCAAGGTCAGCGGGAACACCTCGGTCGTCGCGACACCCGCGCGCAACGCCGCGGTTTCGGCCGCGCTGCCGGGCACCGCCGAAGCCTGCGGAGTGAACGCGTCCACGCCGCGCCCAAGAGTCGCGGCCGCCAGACTCCAGGTTCCCGGGCCCGACCGCGCCTGCTCGCGCGGCTCGGCTCCGCGTTCGGCGATGAACAAGATGCCGAGGATCGACACCACCAGGATCGTTCCTTGCAGGAACAACGTGACGCCATCTATTGCCACGGCGCCGGCGACAGCAGTGGACTCGGTACCCGTCAATGCCACCACAGCGACCAGCGCCGCGGCCAGACCGACCAGGCTCAGCACCAGATGCGTCGCATACCGGAAGCGGCGGGCGACGAATGCCTCGGCCAGCACGCCGAGGACGGCGGCGCCGAACACGATGAGCATGGGGGACAGGGCGCCGTATTCGATGCTCGGCGCCGGGACGCTCGCGGCGAGCGTTGCGGTGTAGTCGAAGTTGTTCACTCAGACCGTCCTGTGTTTGTTTGGCCGCGCCCGCGACGCTGCGTGTCAGCGGCCCTCTGGTCGTTCGCGTCCGCGCGGCCGGCGCCGGCGACTTCGTCGTGGACGCCGCGGCCGCTCGGACGTGAGCCGGGCATGCTCGGTCTCGCACCGCTCGACAATGATGTGGTTGCGCGGGAGGGCGATCGCCGCACTCGGCGTTCGCTGTGCGTCGATGTATCGCCGACAGTGCGCGCACTCATTTGTGTACGCCCTCGGTGTGGTGGGCTGATCCGGCTTCGGGCAGCGGGGGTATCGACGGCGCGGGATCGCTGCGGCCGATGGTGGTGAGGGTTCGGCTCACCGTGGGATTGATGAAGTCGGTCAGAACTTTCGGGTAGACGCCGAGGAACAGCAACGCAACGATCAAGGGGACCACGACGGCGACTTCGCGGGGAGCGAGGTCATAGATTCGTTCATTGCCTTCCTTCACCGGGCCGGTCATCATCCGCTGGTAGAGCCACAGCACGTAGAGTGCGGCCAGCACCAGGGCGCTGGCGGCGACGACCGCCGCCAGTTGGTAGCGGGTGAAGGTGCCGACCAGCACGAGGAATTCGCTGATGAACGGTGCGAGGCCGGGCAGCGACAGCGTCGCAAGCCCAGCGATGAGAAAGGTGCCGGCCAGCACCGGGGCAACCTTCTGCACGCCGCCGAATGCCGCGATGAGGCGAGTGCCCCGCCGCGACACCAGGAAGCCGGCCACCAGGAACAGTGCGGCGGTGGAGATGCCGTGATTGACCATGTACAGCGTCGCACCGGTCTGGCCCTGGCTGGTCATGGCGAACACGCCGAGGATGATGAAGCCGAAATGGGA
This sequence comes from Nocardia glycosmidis, assembly GCF_052545115.1. Lineage (NCBI taxonomy): Bacteria > Bacillati > Actinomycetota > Actinomycetes > Mycobacteriales > Nocardiaceae > Nocardia > Nocardia glycosmidis. The sequence continues at coordinate 5,844 of NZ_JBQWRH010000020.1, forward strand.
GATCGACGTGTAGGCGATCAGCCGCATCAGATCGGTCTGCCCGATGGCCAGCAGTGCGCCGTAGACGATGCCGATCACCGCTAGCGTGATCACCAGCGGCGCATAGGTTTGCGACGCGCCGGGAAACAGCAGCAGGCAATAGCGCAGCATGCCGAAGGTGCCGACCTTGTCCACCACGGCCATCATCAGTACCGCGCTGGACGGTGTCGCCGCGACAGCGGCGTCCGGCAGCCAGGTGTGCAGCGGCCACAGCGGAGCCTTCACGGCGAAGGCGAACATGAACCCGAGGAACAAGGCGTTGAGCACCGCGGGCCCGGCGCCGAGCTGGCCCGCAGCGGCCGCCGCGACCACGACGCGGAAATCGAACGTCCCCGACGAGCCCTCGCCCAGCCCTTCGCGGGCGGTGAGCACGTACAGCCCGATGACCGCGGCGAGCATGATCAGTCCGCCGAACAGGTTGTACAGCAGGAACTTCACCGCCGCCCGGGAGCGCTGTCGGCGCAGGAGCGCGTCTGCCGTGCGTGGCCCGAATCCGCCGATGAGGAAATACATCGGGATGAGCATCGCCTCGAAGAACACGTAGAACAGCAGGATGTCCAGCGCGACGAAGGAGATCAGCACCATCGCCTCGACGAGCAAAATGAGCGCCACATAGGTGTGTGCGACCCGTTTACCGCTGCCCACTTCACGGTCGTCGTGCCAGCCCGCCAGAATCAGCAGAGGTACCAGGGCCACAGTCAGCAACACCAGCACCAGCGCGACGCCGTCCAGGCCGAGGGTGTATCCGGCGCCGAATGCCGGAATCCATCGGTGGGATTCGACGAATTGGTATTGCGCTCCACCGGGATCGAAGCGCACGGCGAGCACGATGCCGGTGACCAGCACGAGCAGCGAGAAGCTCAGCGCCACACCGCGTGCGAGGGTGCGTCGCGCGGCCGGGAGGACGAGCACGATCGCCGCACCGACGAGCGGAACCAGCCACAGCGTCGTCAACCAGGGAAAATCGCTCACCACAACCTCACCGCCAGCAGGGCGGCGACCACCAGGGCCGCGCCGGTGAACATGGACAGGGCATACGCCCGCACGAACCCGGACTGCATCCGCCGGGCACGCGCGGACAACCCGCCGATCAGCGCCGCGGTGCCGTTGACGACGCCATCGATGCCGCGGTTGTCGAGGAAGACCAGCGCCCGGGTCAGATGCTGTCCTGGCCGCATGAACGCTGCCTCGTTGACCACATCGCCGTAGAGGTCTTTGCGTGCCGCGACGGTCATCGCGGACACCGGTACGGGCGCGGTCTCGGGGATGTCGCGCTGCGCGTACTGGGCATAGGCGAGGACCACTCCGATGGCGACCACGCCGAGCGCGAGCACCGTCACCAGTGCCGCTGGGATGGTTTCGGGGCCGTGGTGAGCGCCGACCACCGGTTCCAGCCAGTTCTGCAACGAGGAGCCGAAGACGAACACCGCGCCCGCCCCGACCGAGCCCACCGCGAGCAGGATCATCGGACCGGACATCACCGCGGGTGCTTCGTGCGGATGGGTGTCCGGTTTCCAGCGTCGCTCACCGAAGAACGTCATCAGCATGACCCGCGTCATGTAGAACGCGGTCAGTCCCGCGCCGAGCAACGCCACCAGGCCCAGCGCCACACCGCCTTGGTTGAACGCCGCCTCGATGATGCGGTCCTTGGAGAAGAACCCGGCGAACGGCGGGACCCCGATGATGGCGAGGTAGCCGAGGCCGAAGGTGACGTAGGTGATCGGCAGCAGGGTGCGCAGGCCGCCGTAGCGGCGCATGTCGGTCTCATCGTTCATCGCGTGCATCACCGACCCGGCGCCGAGGAACAGTCCGGCTTTGAAGAATCCGTGGGTGAGCAGGTGCATGATGGCGACCGCGTAGCCGGCCGGGCCGAGACCCGCGGCCAGCACCATGTAGCCGATCTGGCTCATCGTGGAGGCGGCCAGCGCCTTCTTGATGTCGTCCTTGGCGCAACCGACGATCGCGCCGAACAGCAGCGTGACCGCGCCGACCAGCACCACCCCGAGCCGAGCGTTCGGCGCCAGATCGAAGATGGGATTGGACCGGGCGATCAGGTATACGCCCGCGGTGACCATGGTGGCGGCGTGGATGAGCGCCGACACCGGCGTGGGGCCTTCCATCGCGTCGCCGAGCCAGGATTGCAGGGGCACCTGCGCGGACTTGCCGCATGCGGCAAGCAGCAGCAACAGGCCGATCGCGGTGAGCGTGCCTTCGCCCGCGCCGGGCGCGGCGCCGAACACGGCGCCGAAGTCGACCGAGCCGAACGTCGCGAACATCACCATCATGGCGATCGCCAAGCCCATGTCGCCGACCCGGTTGACCACGAACGCCTTCTTGGCCGCCGTTGCCGCGGAGGGCTTTTCGTACCAGAACCCGATCAGCAGATAGGAGGCGAGTCCGACGCCCTCCCAGCCGAGATAGAGTACGAGGTAGTTGTTGGCCAGCACCAGCAGCAGCATGGCCGCCAGGAACAGGTTGAGGTAGGCGAAGAAACGCCGCCGCCCTGGGTCGTGGCTCATGTAGCCGATCGAATAAATGTGGATCAGCGAGCCGACGCCGGTGATCAACAGCGCGAAACACATCGAAAGCTGGTCCAATTGCAGCGCGAAGTCGACGTGGAGCCCGGCGACCGGAACCCAGCTGAACAGATTCTGATGGACCGGCCGTTCGGGAGTATCGCGCCCCAGCATGGCGATGAAGGCGTTCGCGGCGACCGCGAACGCAGCCAGCGCCATCGCGGTGCCGAGAAGGTGACCCCACTTGTCGCCGTAGCGCCCGGCCAGGAGCAGGACGATCGCACCCGCCAGGGGGAGGGCGGGCAGCAGCCACAGCGTTGCGGTGTCCACGTCAGAACTTCAGCAGGTTGGCGTCGTCGACCGAGGTCGAGCGGCGGGTGCGGAAGATGGTCATGATGATGGCCAAGCCGACGACCACCTCGGCAGCCGCGACCACCATCGTGAAGAACGCGAATACCTGCCCGTCCAGGTTGTCGTGCATCCTGGCGAAGGTGACGAACGCGAGATTCACCGCGTTGAGCATCAGTTCGATGCACATGAACACCACGATCGCGTTGCGCCGCAGCAGCACGCCGGCCGCGCCGATCGTGAACAGCAGGGCGGACAGGAACAGGTAGTTCTCGGGATTCACCGGTTGCCTTCCTCGTCGCTGGAGTTGTCGGTCACGTCCGGTGCTTGGGCGTCGCCGACCGAGATGACGGCCGCTTCGGTGAGCGCCCTGGTGCGGCGGTGCCGCAGAATGGTGCTGACCGACAGCTCCTCGAACGAGCCGTCGGGGAGCCGCGCGGGGATGTCCACCGCGTTGTGCCGCGCGTAGACCCCGGGGGTGGGGAGCGGCGTCGCGCGGTGCCCGGTCTCCCGGAACCGGCGCCGGGACATCTCGCGCTGGCCGGTGCGGGGCCCGAGCTGCTCGCGATGGGCCAGCACCATCGCGCCGATGGTCGCGGCGATCAGCAGGGCGCCGGTGAGTTCGAAAGCCCACACATAGCGCAGGAAGATCAGTTCGGCCAGCTCGGCGATCACGTCGCGGCCCGCGAAACCTGAAGTGGGAAAGGTAAATCCGGACTCACGCACACCCCGGGCGATGCCGCCGCTGAGCAGCAGCCCGAAGCCGACGCCGACGCCGGCGGCGGCGAGGCGCTGACCGCGGATCGTTTCCCGCAACGATTCGGCCGAGTCGACGCCGACGAGCATCAGCACGAACAGGAACAGCATCATGACCGCGCCGGTATACACCACGATCTGCACGACGCCGAGAAACAGCGCGTCCTGGGCGATGTAGAAGGCGGCCAGCGCGATCATCGTCGCGGCCAGGCACATCGCGGAATGCACTGCCTTGGGCGCGAAGACCATGCCGAGCGCCCCGCAAACCGCAAGCGGGGCGAGAATCCAGAATTCGACGGCCTCGCCGGTCGAGGTGTGCGTGAGCGGCTCCGCCGCCAGGATCAAATCGGTCACCGTGCTGCTCCTTCCGCGGCCGCCGGTTGCCCGGGCGCGCCGGCCGTGGGCTCGGGGCCGTGCGGGCCGCCGGGCACCTGGCCGAGGTAGTAATCGGCTTCGTCGGTGCCGGGGTACATCGCGTGCGGGGGCGCGGTCATGCCGGGTTGCAGCGGAGCGAGTAACCGGTCCTTCTCGTAGATGAGGTCGGCCCGGTTGTCATCGGCCATCTCGTAGTCGTTGGTCATGGTGAGCGCGCGGGTGGGACAGGCCTCGATGCACAATCCGCAGCCGATGCAGCGCAGGTAGTTGATCTGGTAGACCCGGCCGTAGCGTTCACCGGGCGAATAACGCTCGCTCTCGGTGTTGTCCGCGCCTTCGACGTAGATCGCGTCGGCGGGGCAGGCCCAGGCGCACAGCTCGCAGCCGATGCATTTCTCCAAGCCGTCGGGATGACGGTTGAGCTGGTGCCTGCCGTGATAGCGCGGCGCGGTCGGCGTCTTGTATTCCGGGTAGAACTCGGTGTTCGGTTTCTTGAACATGGTCGCGGCGGTGACCGCGAATCCGGACAACGGCTCGAGCAGACCGGCTTTGGCGCGGGTGGCGTCTCGAATGTGCGCGTCGGCGGGCAGCGGCGGCACCGGAAAACCGAGGAAGACCCGGGAATCAGCGGCGGCGGGCTCCTCGATAGGCGCCGGTTCTCCCTTCGCCCGGCCCGCCCGCAGGAACTGCAGCACCAGCAGGCCGGTGATCACCAGGCCCCCGATCACCAGGATCGGTGTCTGCACGGGGTAGCCCTCGGCCTGCAGCACCCGGGCGGTGGCCACCACCATGACCCAGCCCAAGGAGGCCGGGATCAGCAGTTTCCAGCCGAGATTCATGAACTGGTCGTAGCGCAGCCGTGGCAGCGTGCCGCGCAGCCAGATGAAGACGAACAGGAATGTCCAGACTTTGGCGGTGAACCACAGCACCGGCCACCAGCCGGAGTTCGCGCCGTCCCACATGTTCAGCGGCCACGGCGCGCGCCAGCCGCCCAGGAACAGTGTGGTCGCCAGCGCGGAAACCGTTGCCATGTTGACGTACTCGGCAAGCATGAACATGGCGAACTTCAGCGAGGAGTACTCGGTGTGGAAGCCGCCGACCAGCTCGCCCTCAGCCTCCGGCAGGTCGAACGGCGCCCGGTTGGTCTCGCCGACCATCGAGACGCAGTAGATCAGGAACGACGGCAGCAGCAGGAAGACATACCAGGTGCCTTCCTGCGCCGAGACGATGCGTGAGGTCGCCATGGTGCCGCCGAGCAGGAACACGGCGGCGAAACACAGCGCCATCGCGATCTCGTAGGAGATGACCTGCGCGGTCGAGCGCAAGCCGCCCAGCAGCGGATAGGTGGAGCCCGACGACCACCCGGCCAGCACGATGCCGTAAACGCCGATGGAGGTGATCGCCAGGATGTACAGCACCGCCACCGGCAGGTCGGTGAGTTGCAGCGCGGTGGTGACACCGAAGATCGACACCTGCGGCCCGAGGGGAATGACCGCGAAAGCCATGAAAGCGGGCACCACCGAGATGATCGGCGCCAGAATGTAGATCGGTTTGTCCACGATCGCCGGGACGATGTCCTCTTTGAGGGCCATCTTCACGCCATCGGCGATGCTCTGCAACGAGCCGAACGGTCCGGTCCGGTTGGGACCGATACGCATCTGCATGCGTGCCACGATCTTGCGTTCCGCCACCACCGCGACCAGTGGGATCAGCATCAGGTAGACGAAGATGGCGAGCGATTTCGCGATCACGAGCCACAGGGGGTCGTGTCCGAAGCCGACGGGCGCGTAGGGCTCGGCGGCGTGTGTGGCCAGGGCCGAAGTCGTGACGAACCCGGCGAGCGCGTCAGGCCCGGCGGTGCCGGCATGCGTGACCACGGAAGGCACCGCGGTCGAGGCGATGAACAGTGTCGGGTCACTCATGACGGTGCTCCTTCATCCTCTCGTCGGCGCGCCGGAGTTGGACGATGGCGCCGGGCTGGACGGCGAGCTGTTCGGTGACGGAGCAGCCGGGCGAGTGCTGCGGCAGCCAGACCACGCGATCGGGCAGATCGCTGATCACCAGCGGCAGCGTGATCGCGCCGCGGCTGGTGGCGACGGTGACCGGATCGTGTTCGGCGACACCGATCTCCGCGGCGGTGGTCGCCGACAGACGCAGCACCGGGGGCCTGGCGATGCCGGCCAGGTTCGGTTCGCCGTCCTGCATACGCCCCCCGTCCAGCAGCATTCGCCAGCTGGCGAGGATCGCGGTGCCCACTTGCGCCACGGCCGGCTCGTGCGGCCGGCGCGTGGGCGCGGCGACGGGCACGCCGTCCCAGGCGCCGAGTTCGGCGAGTTCGGCGCGGGCGGATTCGGTATCGGGCAGGCCGAGACGCACCGACATCTCCTCGGCGATGGCGTGCAGCACCCGTTGATCCGACAGCGATGCGGGTTGGCGGCGGACCATGTCGTCGCCGAGCGCGGCGGCGAACGGACGCGGCCTACCTTCCCAGGTGCGGAAGGTGCCGGACTTCTCCATCGCCGAAGCCACCGGGAAGACCACGTCGGCGCGTTCGGTGACCGCGCTACGCCGCAATTCCAGGCTGACCACGAACCGGGCGGCGTCGATGGCGGTCAGTGCCGCGGCCGGGTCGGGCAGGTCGGCGACGTCGATGCCGCCGATCACGAGGGCGCCGAGGCCGGATGCCGCCGCCAGGATGGCCGTGGTGTCACGACCGGCGCCGACCGGCAAGTCCGCGGCGTTCCAGACCGCCCGGACCTGTTGCCGGGCCCGGGGATCAGCGACCGGGCGTCCGCCGGGCAGCAGACCGGGAAGCGCGCCCGCTTCGATTGCGCCGCGTTCACCCGCCCGGCGCGGCACCCAGGCCAGGGCGGCTCCGGTCGCATCGGCGAGCCGCACTACCGCCGACAGCGCGCCGGGGACACCGGCCATCCGCTCGCCGACCATGATCACCGCGCCCGGCTCGCGCAGCAGCCGGGCCAGGTCGGCAAGCGCCGCGGGATCCGCGCCGGTCGTGGTGATCTCCCCGGCACCGATCGCGTCGAGCAGATGGGGTTCGGCGCCTGGCACGGTGCGCATCAGGCGGCCGGACATGCGGTCCAGGCCGCGGGAGTGGAAAGGCGCCAGCGAGTAGACCGGCAGGCCGCGCTTGCGGGCGGCTTTGCGCAGGCGCAGGTAGACGATCGGCGACTCCTCCTCCGGCTCGAACCCGACCAGCAGGACGACCGGCGCGGCTTCCATGCTGTCGTAGGTGACCGCGGCGGGCCGGCCCGCGACCCGGGCGGCAAGGAAGTCGGCCTCCTCCGCCGAGTGCGCCCGGCAGCGGAAGTCGATGTCGTTGGTGCCGAGCGCCATTCGCGCGAATTTGGCGTACGCGTAGGCGTCCTCTTCGGTGACCCGGCCACCGACGAGGACACCCGCATTGCCGACCGCCGCGGCGAGACCCGCCGCCGCCGCGGCCAGCGCCTGCGACCACGAGGCCGGGGCGAGGTTACCGTCCCAGCCGCGCACCAGCGGGGTGGTGATCCGGTCGGGTTCGGTGGCGTAGGCGAAGGCCCAGCGGCCCTTGTCACAGTTCCATTCCTCGTTGACCTGCGGGTCGTCACCGGCCAGCCGACGCAGTACCTTGCCGCGGCGGTGATCGGTGCGCTGCGCGCAACCGGAGGCGCAGTGTTCGCACACGTTCGGACTGGACACCAGGTCGAAGGGGCGGGCGCGGAAGCGGTAGGTGCTGCCGGTGAGCGCGCCGACCGGACAGATCTGTACGGTGTTGCCGGAGAAGTAGGAGTCCAGCGGCTCGGCCTGCGCGGTGCCGACCTGTTGCAGCGCACCGCGATCCAGCAACTCGATGAACGGGTCCCCGGCGATCTGCTGTGCGAAGCGGGTGCAGCGGGCACACAGCACACAGCGTTCCCGGTCCAGCAGTACCGCCGTCGACAGCGGGATCGGTTTGGGATAGGTGCGTTTGTGTCCGTCGAACCGGGATTCGGCGCGACCGGTGGACATCGCCTGGTTCTGCAGCGGGCACTCGCCGCCTTTGTCGCATACCGGACAGTCGAGGGGATGGTTGATCAGCAGCAGTTCCATCACGCCCTCCTGCGCCTTGTCGGCGACGGCGGAAGTGAGCTGGGTACGGGCTACCATGCCGTCGGTGACGGCCATCGTGCAGGACGCGACGGGTTTGCGCTGGCCCTCCACCTCGACCAGGCACTGGCGGCACGCTCCGACCGGGTCGAGCAGGGGATGGTCGCAGAAGCGGGGGATCTGGATGCCGATGAGTTCGGCGGCCCGGATCAGCAGGGTGCCGGGTGGCACGCTGACGGTGGTGTCGTCGATGGTCACGGTCACGAGGTCGGCCGGAGCCGGCCCGCTGACGATGGCGGGAGCACCCGTCGCCCGGATCGAATCGCTACGTGGTACCGGATTCATCGCACCCCTTCTCCTGACTCGGCCCATGCGGTGCACCGCGCCGGGTCGAATGGGCATCCGCCAACCCGCAGGTGGTCGGTGTACTCCTCGCGGAAGTACTGCAGCGAGGAGATGATCGGGCTGGCCGCGCCGTCGCCGAGGGCGCAGAACGACTTGCCGTTGATGGTGTCGCTGATGTCGAGCAGCTTGTCCAGGTCGGACTCGTCGCCGTCGCCGGACTCGATCCGTCGCAGCAGTTGAACGAGCCAGTAGGTGCCCTCGCGGCAGGGCGTGCACTTGCCGCAGGACTCGTGGGCATAGAACTCGGTCCAGCGCAGCACCGCCCGCACCACACAGGTGGTGTCGTCGAAGATCTGCAGCGCTTTGGTGCCGAGCATGGATCCTGCGGCTGCGACGGCCTCGTAGTCGAGCGGAACGTCGAGGTGTTCGGCGGTGAACAGCGGCGTGGACGAGCCGCCCGGAGTCCAGAACTTTACGCGGTGCCCAGCGCGCACACCACCGGCGTAGCCGAGCAGTTCCCGCAGCGTGACACCCAGTGGCGCCTCGTACTGTCCGGGCCGGACGACGTGGCCCGACAGCGAATAGAGGGTGAAGCCGGGGGATTTCTCGCTGCCCATCGAGCGGAACCACCCGATACCGTTGCGGATGATGGGTGGCACGCTGGCGATCGATTCGACGTTGTTCACCACCGTCGGGCAGGCGTAGAGGCCGGCCACGGCAGGGAACGGCGGCCGCAGGCGGGGCTGCCCGCGGCGGCCTTCCAGTGAATCCAGCAGCGCGGTCTCCTCACCACAGATATAGGCGCCCGCGCCCGCGTGCACGATCAGTTCGAGGTCGTAGCCGGAGCCGAGGATGTCGTGACCGAGGAAACCCGCTTCGTAGGCTTGCACCACCGCGGCCTGCAGCCGTCGCAGCACCGGAACCACTTCGCCGCGGACGTAGATGAACGCGTGCGCCGCGCGGATGGCGTAGGAGGCGATGACCACACCCTCGATCAGCGCTTGCGGTGTGGCCAGCATGAGCGGAATGTCCTTGCAGGTACCAGGTTCCGACTCGTCGGCGTTGACCACGAGGTAGTGCGGTTTGGTGACGCCGTCCGGCCCGGGGCCCTGCGGGATGAAGCTCCACTTCATGCCGGTGGGGAAGCCCGCGCCGCCGCGACCGCGCAGGCCCGCGTCCTTGATGGTCTGGATGACCTGGTCGGGCTCCATCCGCAGGGCGGTGCGCAGCGCCTGATAGCCGTCGTGGCCCAGGTAGGTGTCCATCGTCCAGGACTGCGGGTCGTCCCAGTACTCGGTCAATACCGGCGTGAGGGTCATCGGAGGCCCTCCGAATCGTCGTGCGGCGCAGGCGCTTGCCGGTCCTGCTCGCGGGCGATGCGCAGGCCGGCGAGTGTCGCCTCGCCTGCGGCGCCGTCCAGGACACCCGCGCGCTCGTCCGGGAATCCGGCCAGAATGCGCGCGGTCTGTTTGAACGTGCACAGGGGCGCGCCTCGGGTCGGCGTGACTTGCTTTCCGGCGCGCAGGGCATCCACCAGGGCACGCGCGGACTCGGGGGTCTGATTGTCGAAGAACTCCCAGTTGACCATGATCACCGGCGCGAAGTCGCACGCGGCGTTGCACTCGACGTGTTCGAGGGTGATCGCGCCGTCGGCGGTGGTCTGGCCGGGTTCGATGCCGAGGTGGCGCTCGAGCGCGGCGAGGATGGCGTCCCCGCCCATGACCGCGCACAGCGTGTTGGTGCACACACCGACGTGGTAGTCGCCGGTCGGGGTGCGCCGGAACATCGAATAGAAGGTGGCGACCGCGGTGACCTCGGCGCCGGTGAGGCCGAGCTGTTCGGCGCAGAAGTCGATGCCGGTGCCGGTGACGTAGCCTTCTTCGGACTGCACGAGGTGCAGCAGGGGAAGCAACGCGGACCGCGGATGCGGGTAGCGCGCGATGATCTCCTTGGCGTCGGTCTCCAGCCGCTCACGCACGAGCGGTTGGTACGGCTCGGGCCGGGTGCCGAGCTGCAGCAGGACTGCACCGGCACCTGTCACCTGGCCGGCGCCGCCGCGGGAATCGCTATCCGATGCTGGGTTCATCGATCCACTCCGCCCATGACCGGGTCGATGCTGGCGACCGAGGCGATGACATCGGCGACCATGCCGCCCTCGCACATCGCGGCGACCGCTTGGAGATTGGTGAACGAGGGGTCGCGATAGTGCACCCGGTAGGGGCGCGTGCCGCCGTCGCTGACCATGTGCACGCCCAGTTCGCCCCGCGGTGACTCCACCGCCACGTATACCTGGCCGGCCGGGACCCGGATGCCCTCGGTCACGAGTTTGAAGTGGTGGATGAGCCCCTCCATGGACCTGCCCATGATCTTGCCGATGTGCTGGGGTGAGTTGCCGAGACCGTCCGCGCCGAGCTGCAGGTCAGCGGGCCAGGCGATCTTCTTGTCGTCCACCATGACCGGGCCGGGGCGTAGCTGGTCCAGGCATTGCTCGGCAATCTTCAGCGACTCCTTCATCTCCTCCACACGGATGGCGTAGCGGCCGTAGCAGTCGCATCCGGTGGTGGTCGGGATGTCGAATTCGTAGTTCTCGTAGCCGCAGTAAGGCTGTGCTTTGCGCAGGTCGTGCGGCAGGCCGGTGGCGCGCAGCACCGGGCCGGTGATGCCGAGGGCCATGCACCCTTGCAGATCGAGATAACCGATGTCCTGGGTGCGGGCCTTCCAGATCGGGTTGGCGGTGAGCAGATGCTCCATGTCGCGCAGCCGCTTGGGCAGCAACGCGAGCAGCTCGCGTACTTTGCGCACTCCGTCGTCGGGTAGGTCCTGGACGAGGCCGCCGGGCCGGATGTAGGCGTGGTTCATCCGCAACCCGGTGATCGTCTCGAAGACGTCGAGGATCAGCTCACGTTCGCGGAACCCGAACAGCATCGGAGTCAGCGCGCCCAGTTCCATGCCGCCGGTGGCCAGGGCGACGAGGTGCGAGGAGATCCGGTTGAGCTCCATGAGCAGCACCCGGATAATCGTCGCGCGCTCCGGGATCTGCTCGGTGATGTCGAGCAGATTCTCCACGCCCAGGCAGTACGCCGTCTCGTTGAAGAACGGCGATAGATAGTCCATGCGCGTCACGAAGGTGACGCCTTGGGTCCAGTTGCGGAATTCGAGATTCTTCTCGATTCCGGTGTGCAGGTAGCCGATTCCACAGCGGGCCTCGGTGACCGTCTCGCCTTCGATTTCCAGGATCAGCCGCAACACGCCGTGCGTGGACGGGTGCTGCGGGCCCATGTTGACGACGATGCGTTCCTCACCCGCGCCGGCCAGCTTCTCGGCGACCTGGTCCCAGTCTTGTCCGGCTACGGTGACCGCGGCGGCTTCCGGTCCGGTGTCATCGGCGACGCCGGGCCGGGTGTCGGTGTCGTTCATCAGCTGTATGCCCTCCGCTCGTCGGGCGGCGGGATGCGCGCGCCCTTGTATTCGACCGGGATCCCGCCGAGCGGGTAGTCCTTACGCTGCGGGTGGCCGCGCCAGTCGTCCGGCATGGTGATGCGGGTGAGCGACGGGTGACCGTCGAACCGGATGCCGAAGAAGTCGTAGGTCTCGCGTTCGTGCCAGTCGGTGGTCGGGTACACCTCGTAGAGCGAAGGGATGTGCGGGTCCGCGTCCGGCGCGGACACCTCCACTCGCAAGCGGCGGTTGTGGGTGATCGACATGAGTGGGTAGACGGCGTGCAGTTCCCGGCCGGAATCCTCCGGGTAATGCACGCCGTTCACGCCGAGGCAGAGCTCGAAGCGCAGTGCGGGGTCGTCGCGTAACGCCTGCGCGACGGCCGGCAGATGCTCTCGGCGCACGTGCAAGGTGAGCTCGCCGCGGAATACGATCACCTTCTCCAGCGCCGCGTCCAAACGGATGCCGACCCCGGCCAACGCGGCGCGCAGCGCGTCGACCACCTCGTCGAAGTAGCCGCCGTAGGGGGCCGGCGTGCTGCCGGGCAGGGCGACCGGTCGGACCAAGCCGCCGTAGCCGGAGGTGTCGCCGGTGCCGCCGGCACCGAACATGCCGCGCCGTACGGCGATCACGTCGGCACCGGGCTGCGCGCACTCCTGTTCGGGCAGTGTCCCTTCGGGACCAGCGGTGGCCGCGGCGTCGATCGCGTCGTGCGCGGCCGGAGTGTCGGTGTTGTCGGCGGTATCGAAGGTCATCGCAGCAGACCCTCCATCCGGATGGTGGGCGTCGAGGCGAGTGCGGCCTCTTCGGCGGCGCGAATGGCCTCCTCGCGGTTCACGCCGAGCGGCATCTGCCGGATCTTCGCGTGCAGTGCCAGGATCGCGTTGAGCAGCATCTCCGGGCGCGGTGGGCAACCGGGCAGGTAGATGTCGACCGGCACCACGTGATCGACTCCCTGCACGATCGCGTAATTGTTGAACATTCCCCCGGAGGAAGCGCAGACGCCCATCGCCAGCACCCACTTCGGTTCGGTCATCTGGTCGTAGACCTGGCGCAGCACCGGGGCCATCTTCTGGCTCACCCGGCCCGCGACGATCATCAGGTCGGCCTGCCGCGGTGAGGCGCGGAAGGCCTCCATACCGAAGCGAGCGATGTCGAAACGTCCCGCGCCGGTGGCCATCATCTCGATGGCGCAGCAGGCCAGGCCGAACGTGGCCGGCCAGAGTGAGCCCTTGCGCAGGTATCCGGCGAAATCCTCCACCGTGCTCAGCAGGAAGCCGCTGGGCAGTTTTTCCTCGAGACCCATGTTCGTCTGACTCGCTTCCACTCGTCGGCTACGAATTCGGTTGCGCGGCGCTCAATCCCAGCTGAGCCCGCCGCGTCGCCATTCGTAGGCGTAGGCCACGGAGACGTTGATGATGAACAACGCCATCGCGGCGAGGCCGAAGAGACCGAGCGCATCGAAGTGGACTGCCCACGGGTAGAGGAACACGATCTCGATGTCGAAGATGATGAACAGCATGGCGGTGAGGTAGTACTTCACCGGAAAGCGTTGTCCGGTAACGTTTCCCGGCCCACCGGCGACAGCATGCGGCGTGGGTTCGATACCGCATTCGTAGGCTTCCAGCTTGGCTCGGTTGTAACGCTTCGGGCCGACCAGGGCCGCCGCGACAACGGAGAACAGCGCGAACGCCGCCGCGATCGCGCCGAGGACGAGAATCGGCATCTCGATATTCACGACTGCACTTCCCCTCCTTGCGAGCTGCAGCTGGGTGACAACAGCGCCCGAGGCGGGCTGACGTCGCTGTCCGCCTCGGCCGGACTCGCCCCTAGGCTTCGGCTTCACCGGGATGGGTCATTACCAGGACCTTTACCGTGTGAGATAGGGCACAGCCTACAACTGAAAGCTCCGGCCGCCGCGAGTTTCGCGACGTCGTTTGATCGAATTCGGTACAACGATTTATGACTGAAACGGGGGTAATCCCGGAGGTCGCCTCGTGAGGTCGCTCGGCGTCCGCCCGCCGCCGCGAAGTAGCGATGCCGGTGACCTCAAATGTGGTTCCGAGCGGGTTCGAAGCCCGAATCCACCGTCGGCGGGCCGCGACGGCATGGCCCGCCGGACGGTTGGGGGTTGATCCATGCGGCACGAGAAACCGCGGGCGAGCGGCGCGACTAATTAATGCATAATCGCTATGAATTAGCTGGCCGGGGCGGCTGTGGTATGGCGATCAGGCGGCGGAGCGGCTGCGCAGTAGACCGACGACGGTCTCGGTGAGACGGATCGGATCGATGGGATGCGCCACCGACGCCTCAGCGCGCGACCAGCTGGCCAGCCACGCATCGTCTGCGCGGCCGGTGAGCACCAGAATCGGTGGGCAGGAGCTGATCTCGTCTTTCAACTGCTTGGCGATGCCCAGTCCGCCGGCTGGGGTCGCCTCGCCGTCGAGAACGGCCAGATCAATGCCGCCGGCGTCCATCTGGGCGATCACCACCGCCGCGGTGGCCACCTCGAGATACTCGAACGCCGGAAGTTCCGGGGCCGGGCGCTTGCCCAAGGCCAGGATCACCTGGCGGCGGGTGTCGGTGTCGCTGCTGTACACGAGAACCCGCAGTGGGGTGGAACGAGCGGAATCGGCCACGAACGGCATGGTACGTCCAGAAGGGCCCACCGCGGGCCAGGTTGACGCAGAACGTCTCCGCGTCGTCCACCGGTGCACCGCGCGTCACCGGCAGTGTCATTACACCGAAAGCCGATGACAAGTTGTCGATAAGGATCTGCCGGTAGAGTCCGCCCAATGCGGGGCGATATCACGCAGGCCCTCGTCGATACCGACGTGTGGACCGATGCGATGCTGGACACCACTGGGATTCCGGTGATCGACGTACCTTTCGTGACTGTCGGCAGTGGGATCGGATCGTTCGTCACCTATGACACCCTCCGGATCTTCGGCGTGCCCGCGCAGGCGATGGCGGTACTCGGCCCGCAGGACCACCCGTGGGCCTCCTATGAGTATCTGACCAGGGTTTCGCAGATTCCCCGCACGGAACGCTTGCGCAGCGACTCGGCCTCCACACCGGACAACATCTGGGGCTTCCCCTCCTACGCGGTCCGGGAGGCCATCGCGGACAAGTCGATCAAGCCGCTGTGGAACGTTTTCGTCGAACCGATCTTCGCCAACTATTACACCCCGCGGGCAGGCCAGGCATTCGTCTCGATGGAGCGGGAATTCCACCGCATCGGCTACGCGAACTCGCTGCACCGCGGACACGCACGGATGGTGCGCAAGCGCCAGGGCGGCGGCTATTTCACCGTTCTCACCCCACCCGCGGGCTCGATGCCGACCAAGCGCGTCGCCTTCCGGAGCCGGTATGTCCATGTGGCGGTGGGTTATCCGGGCTTGAAGCTGTTGCCGGACCTGCAGGAGTACCGCGAGACCCATCGCGATCCGACCCGCGTGGTCAACGCCTACGAGCCGCATGAGCACGTCTACCAGGCGCTGCAGCGGCGGCCCGGCACGGTGATGATCCGTGGCAGCGGGATCGTGGCCAGCCGTGTCCTGCAGCGGCTCATCGACGACCGGGACAGCTACGGACTGAACACGCAGATTCTGCACCTGTTCCGCACCTACGTCGCAGGCGCACACGGCAAGAACCTCTTCAATCGGCGCAAGGGCGGCGACGGCTGGGCTTACCAGGGCTTCAACTATCCGAAATCGGTGTGGGGCGGTCAGCTGAAGCAGAAGGTGCGAGGGCTGCAAGGGGAGGAACGAGCAACGGCGTACCGGGAGTTCGCGGGCACCAACACCCCGATCAGGGACAGTTGGCAGGAACAGTTGCGGCGTGGCCGCGAACAGGGGTGGTATCAGGTGATGGCCGGCACGATGCGCGCGCCGCGCCCGGCCGCGGGACGTCAAGGCGTAGTCGCGACGATTCTCCCGGATGCCGCCGCGCCGCTGCCGTTTCCGCCGCCGTCGCAGCCGTTCGACACCGCCGTCGACTACATCATCGACTGCACCGGGCTGGAGGCCGATATCCGTGAACACCGGCTGCTGGCCGACCTGCTGGACCACACCGGTGCGGGGCGCAATCCGATGGGTCGGCTCGACGTGGACACCACGTTCGAGCTGATCGGAACCCGCAGCGGCGACGGGCGGATGTACGCGTCCGGCAGTGCGACGCTCGGTGGGCCGTTCGTCGGCGTGGACACCTTCCTCGGTTTGCAGATCGCCGCGCAGGAGATCGCCGACGATCTCGCCGCCGTGGGATTCTGCCGCAGGATGGGTCCGCTGCGCTCGACGCGGCAATGGTGGTTGTGGGTTACGAACAAGAAGATCTGAGCGATGCTTCCTACATTGAACGGGCGAATTCAGACCCGTGTACTCGCGCTGAGCGTGATCGGGTTCTTCGTCGCGCTGGTCATCACCCCTTTTCTGCCGACCGGATCGTTGAGTATCGGTCAGGCGTATCGGGTGACGTTGTCGGTCCTGCTCGCGACCGTTCTGGTCGGCGTGCTCTGGGAGTTCCTCTACCATTTCCTGCAGCAGTTCCGCTGGGAAAAGGACTGGCCGACACTCTTCGGGTTCGTCACCATCCTCAACGAGGCCGCGTTGATCTGGGTCCTGGTGCGCTACACCACGGTGGTGCTGCCCGAGCATCTGCGTCCGTCTCCGGCGGCGTTTCTACTCCAATTCGTGGCCACATGGATTCTCTTCTGGCTCATCGTGAACGGGCCCATGCGGGTGGTCTTCCATCGGTGGCGGTTCCACGGCGGTAGGTTCCTGTGAGCGGGCAGATCGAGGTGCTGCCCGGCGCGCATGTGGTGGCGAGCGTGGGCGGCGCGGTACTGGTGGTCGCACATCGCGGCGAGGGCCCGGTCGGATCGGACACGATGGCCGCTCGGACGACGGCGGTCCTGCTGGACATCGTGCGGGAGGCTGTCGCGCGTGATCGGCACCGCAGTGGGCGCGTAGTGGCGCGACTGGCGACGACCTGGCTGATGAACCTGACCCACGGAGAGGAGGACGACGTCGAATTCGGCGTGATCACCCCGGTGGAGGAGGGCATCGCGGTGTTCCTGCATGGCGGGGTGACCGCGATTCTGCGCGGACTCGAGCGCACGGAGGTACTGCGCGGGCGGGATGCCGGATTCACCGTCGACCGGGTAGTGACACCCGGGCCCGGCATCGGCACGGGGTTGTTCGTGGACGAGCCGCCGCACAGTGTGGGTTCGCTGCCGGGGCGTGGAATCTTCACGCTCGACGCGGGGACAGCGCCGGGGTCCGGCGTTGTGCTGTGGGCGACGGCTCAGCCGCAGCCGACATCACACCCGCGACCGGGTGACCGGTTCCACGCCGCCGCCGTAGCGCGAGCTACGTCGAAACCAGCTCCGGACGCGGAACCGGACTCGGCCGTGACGTCTCACGAGACGGCCGCAGCACAACCTTTCGCCGAGTCCGAAGCGATGTCCGACCCGCCCCTTACCGAGCCCGTCTCCGGCGCGCGACCACCCGGTTCGCCCCGGCTGCGGCCAGGTCCCGGCCAGACATCCGACTCGCCGCGCCACCGGACGCCGAGCCTGCAGAAAGGCGAATCCAGCGATGACGCAACGGAAGTCGATCTCCAGGTGCGGACATCTGGCGCGAACGTAATGCCGTCGATCCCGCCGCCGGATGGCAGCGGAGTGCGACCGGAGCGTGGCAGTGATCGGGACTACGCGATCGCCAACGACGCGAATCTCGCCGAGACGATGGTGCCCTCCGCGGACGCCGTCGCCGACGCACTCGAAGCTGGTGGCACCAACACGCTGGGCCCTCGGGTGATCGTGCACGGTTTTCAATGCGCGCGACATCATCACAACGATCCGCGGGTGTCGTTCTGCGCGGTGTGCGGCATCCGGATGGACCAGCTCACCTGTGTGCTGACCGAGGGTGTGCGGCCGCCGCTCGGGGTGCTGCTGCTCGATGACGGGACCTCCTACGTTCTGGACAACGATTGCGTTCTCGGACGCGAGCCGGAGCACGCGGAGGCGGTCGGGCGCGGCGCTCGCCCGGTGCGCTTGGAAGACAGCTCTGGCGGGATGTCCCGAGCACATGCGGAAATCCGGCTCATCGACTGGGACGTGACGGTGGTCGATGGCGGTTCCACCAACGGCACCCACGTCCGCCAGCCTGGCCATCAGGAGTGGATGCGGGCCATTCCCGGCCATCCGCTCGCCCTCCTGCCCGGCGCTCAGATCCAGCTCGGCGGACGGGTTCTCACCTTCGACTCACCCCATGGACAGCTGTAGGTGTAGCTCTCGCGGCGCGTACTGTGCTGCATCCAGCAGGTCCGGAGTCGGGCACCCCTGCGTAGTCGGGCAGTTCGACGCCGTTGATCGCACGCCCGACCAGTTCGACGAACCATTCGCCGGCGAAATCGGGGCTCGGCTCGGCGCCCGGACCGGGGACGTCGCGGCTGCGCGCGTGCAGCCGGCCGATCTCCTGGTTGGCCTCGACGAACGAGCGCATCCGCTGTTCGTAGCCGGCGAACCCGGCTTCCGGGTCCCACCCGGCGGCGGCCAGCTCTCCGGCCAGCAGGTAGGCGCCGACCAGGGCCAGCCCGGTGCCCGCCCCGGACATCGGCGACGAGCTGAACGCCGCGTCCCCGAGCAGCACCACCCGCCCGGTCGACCAGCGGTCCATCACCACCTGGGCGACCTGGTCGAGATAGAAGTCCGGGGTATCGTCCAGATGCGCGAGGATGTCCGAAGTCAACCAGCCCAGGCCGGCCGTCCGCTCGCGCAGCAGGCGCTTCTGGGCCGCGACGTCGCGGTAGTCGACGTCGAGGTCGGCCGCGGTGAAGGAGAACATGGCCATCGCCCGGGTGGCGTCCTGGATGGGCCGCAGGCCGGCTGAGCGCCCGGACTCCTGATAGTCGATCAGCCAGCGGTCCAGCCCGAACTCGTTGGGCACACTGTAGAAGGCCAGCACATGCCCGAGGTGGCGGACGAACCGCTCGCGCGGCCCGAAGACCATCGCTCGCAGCGCCGAGTGCAGCCCATCCGCCCCGGCCACCAGGTCGAAGCGCCGCCGGTCGCCGCCTGCGAAGGCCACGTCGACTCCGTCCGCGTCCTGGGTGAGTTCGGCGATGCGGTCGCCGAAGACGTATTCGACACTGTCGCAGGTGTCGTCGTAGAGAACCTGGGACAGGTCTCCGCGCAGGATCTCGATCTCCGCGATGTACCCGTCGCCGCCGTCGTCATCGGCACGGTAGGTTTCCAGCACGTTCCCGTCTACGTCCACGGTGTACGCGCCGGCGGTCTCGGTGCAGGCCGCGCGTACCGCCGCGTCCAGCCCCATCCGCCGGATGACCTCCTTGGCCACCCCACGCGCATCCACCGCCTGCCCACCGGGACGCAACGCGGGAGCCCGCTCCACCACAGTCACCTCGGCTCCCCGCCGGCGCAGCCAGTGGGCCAGCGCGGGCCCCGCGATGCTCGCCCCCGCCACCAGCACCCTGGGACCGCTCACCCGCGCCCCCGGCTCACCCGTCCGGATCATGTGCTCCTTTTCGGAGTCGTCGACGCTCATCATTGCCTCCCTGTGTTTCCTCGCGCACTGGAACGGGTCCCAGCACAGGCCCACCGCTGTCGGTGTATCCAGCCGTATCGACTACGGATCCACACAAAATTCATCGGTACAGCCGAAATCGTGTCCACGCTCCTGCAAACACCCTGAACTCGGCATTACCGAGCGCCCTCAGGGGACCTTGCCGGCCGTGGCGTCAACCATCTGACCAGCGAAATCCTGCCAAGATCTTGACTCGAGACATCCGACAGGTGTTGTGCCGTCCGGCGGGCAGCCGGATGGGTCTACTGCTTACCTCCGTAGTCATCGCCCAGGCCGGTACCCTGTCCCCACGATGGGCACAGTTCGGATGAGGGAGTCGGTACGGTGCGAGGGTTCGGGGATCTGGAGGCGGTGATCATGGACCGCATCTGGGATCAGGACGCGGAGGACACCACGGTGCGCGAGATATTCGACGAGCTGTCGGCTCAGCGGGACATCGCCTACACCACGGTCATGTCGACCATGGACAACCTCCACCGGAAGGGCTGGCTGGCACGCGACCGCGCGGGCAAGGCCTATCGATATTGGCCGACACTCACCAGAGAGGAGCACAGCGCCCGGCTCATGCTCGAGGCCCTCGGCTCCGGCGGGCGTTCGGACCTGGTGCTCAGTCATTTCGTCGATCGGATCAGCGCCGAGGAGTCGGCCGGGCTGCGCGCCGCGCTGCGCAGGCTGGCGGCGCGCAAGACGCCAGAAGCGCCGTGAGCCTGGTCATCTGCTGATGCTGTACGGCAGCGTCGTGGCGAGTCCCGGTTGCGCGGTCGGACTCGTCGCGGCATCGCACCACGCTTGGGTCTGATCGACTGGCCGACTAGAGGGAGTCGATCCAGCGTTGCAGACGGCGGCCCTCGGTGGCCATCAGCTCTGGCTCGCGGAACGTGTTGGTCAGCACCGAGATCCCCTGGTATGCCGCGACCAGCGCGACGGCCAACTCGCGCGCATCGCGCTGATGTCCCATCTCATGGAACTGCCGTTCGGCCCAGCCGACCAGGCTGCGCATGTGTTCGGCCAGCTTCTGGTCCAGGCCGTCGGCGCGCTTGTCCAGTTCTGAGGCCAACGTGCCGGTGGGGCACCCGTAACGCGCGGCGAGGTCGCGCTGATCGACCCAACCGCGGACGAGCGCCGCTAGCCGCCGGCGTGGGGTGGGTAGCGCGTCGAGCTGGGCGAGCAGTGCGCACAGCGCGTCGCCATGCGCGCCGATGGCGGCCTCGACCAGCTCGTCCTTGGTCTTGAAGTAGTAGTAGATGTTTCCGACGGGTACGTCGGCGGCGCGCGCGATGTCGGCGAGCGTCGTCTTCTCGACCCCCTGCTCATGCAGGACGGTGGCCGCGGCGGCGGTGAGACGTTCCCGCTTGCCCAGCTCTCGCGCAGTTGAGTGAGTCACCTGACTAAGTCTAGACAAGTCCGCGGGTCTCGGCTAACGTCGGCGTCTAAGTCAGTCAACTAACTAACTCTGGGGAGTAGCAGTGATCGTGGTACTGCGACCCCGTCCGCCGACTCTGACCGGGTAGCCATCGCTGCCCGCCGGTACCACCGACGCTACCGACACGCGCCGCCGAAGCCCGCCGGTCGGGTCGTCATCGAGATCGTGGTCGACCGCGTTCGCACCCTCAACCTCTGATAAGGACATCCATGCCTGACATCCGCGTACTCGAATCGACCATGCATCACCGCGAGACCGGCACCGGCGCGCCGATCGTGTTTCTGCACGGCAACCCGACCTCGTCGTACCTGTGGCGCAACATCCTGCCCGCCGTCGGCCCCGGCCGGTTGCTCGCCCCGGACCTGATCGGTATGGGGCACTCGGGTAAGCCACCGATCGACTACACGTTCGCCGACCACGCGCGATACCTGGACGCCTGGTTCGACGCGATGAGGTTGGACCGCGTGGTGCTGGTCGGCCACGATTGGGGCGGCGCGCTCGCGTTCGACTGGGGGGTCGAGGAACATCGCTGATAAATCCGGCGCTAAGCAGTTACCGCATATAGCCGCACACTATGTGCGGTAACCTCGGGGTCGCCCTGGCGCGATGTCCCTTTCGCGCGGGGTCTACTCGGGAAACTATCTGCGGTAGCGGTCGGAGGTCGGTCGATGGGTCGGGTTCGGATGCTTCCGACGCCGACGAGCGGTGTGCGATTGGCCGATGCGGTGCGGATCTACCTCGCCACGATCACCGTGCCCAACACCCGGGCGACCTACGCGGCGGCGCTGGACAGGCTGGTGGCGGATTTCGGCGCCGACACGAATGTGGCGCTGCTGGACCGGGAACCGGATCGGGTCGCCGGCTGGTTCACGTTCGTGTGGGGTGGCAAGGCCCCCAAGACGTTCAACATCCGGTTGACCGCGCTCGCGGCGGCGTGCGGGTATTGGCGAGAGCAGGAGTGGCTGGCCGGTGACCCGTTGGTGCGGTTGCGGGCGCGGCCCGCGCCGCCGGACACCAGCAAGGCGTTGAGCCGGGATCGGGTCACCGAGATCCTGGGGTCGGACACGCTGCTGCGGGAACGGGTGTTGTGGCACATGCTCTACGAATCCTCGGCGCGTGCCGAGGAGGTGCTGATGCTGGATGTGCCCGAGCTCGATACAGCGAATCGGTGTGCGGTGGTAACCCGCAAGGGCGGTGCGCGGGAGGTGATCGCGTGGCAGACCGGCACCGCACGGTTGTTGCCGCGGATGCTGGTCGGCCGCAAGTCCGGGCCGCTGTTCCTCACCGACCGCAGGGCCCGACCCTCGGTGGCGAAGAACGATGTCGACCCGGTGACGGGGCGAGCGCGCCTGTCGTACCGGCGCGCGGCCGAGCTGTTCGAGATCCACACCAGCCAGTACGACGGCGGCCCGTACACACTGCATCAGCTCCGTCACTCGCGGCTCACGCACGCCGCGGAGGACGGCGCGTCGACGCCGGTGCTGATGAAGCTGTCCGGGCATACCTCGGTGCGCAGCCTCGCGAAATACGCGAGGGTGTCCGACGATGCGCTGCGGCGCTATCAGGCAGACAGCGACCCGGCCGCACGGCGGCGGTCAGGCCGTTGATGGTGTCGCGCCGACTCGCCTTCTCGCGACATCGGTCAGTCCTCGTGCGTGCCGGGTTTCGCGCGGCGGGCGAGGCGGCTCAGGGTGCCGGCGCGGGTGAATTGCCCCTGCGGATGCACGTCACCGATTGGCGACCGCCCATGGACGAGTCGATTCTGGGGAATGACGCCGGGACTCAGACGTGCTCGGTGTTCGTTGCGTAGTAGTCGGCGACGGCGGTGAAGGATCGTTTTGGGTCCCAGGGCATGTCGGGGTAGCTGGTGCCGAGGCGGTGGCGGTCCCACCAGGGTGCGTCGGGGTGGTTCGGGCCGAGGCGGGTGCCGAAGCTTTTCACCAGGCTGTAGCTGGCCATGTCGAGGTCGTGGTGGGGGTCGTCGCTGTAGGGGTGCAGCGGATCGACGAAGGTCATGACGAAGGTGGCGTCGACTCCGGCGGCATCGAAGATCGACAGTGTCTCGGTGAGTTCGCGGGCTTGTTCGTCCTCGTCTCGGGTGTAGTCGCCGTCCAGCCGTGCCGGGGAGGCGTCGCGATCGGAGGTGTCGAGGATGGCGAACCCTCGGGCTCCGGCGTCGGCGGCGCCTTGATAGGTGCAGCAGCCGAACTCGGTGATGGCGACGGGCAGGTCGAAGGCGAACCAGCGGCGTAGCAGGTCGGCAAACCGATCCCGGATACGGGCGTCGCGGTAGAGATCGAGGCCGACGATGTCGAATCGGCTCCAGTCGACGGTTTCCAGCGGTATCGAGGCGTAGGTGAGCGGTCCGTCGAAGACACGGCGCGTTCGGGCGGTCGCGTCGGCGAGGAAGGCGTTGAGCGGCTCGTTGTGTTCACCGGTCTGGATGCGCTGCCAAAAGTCCGGACGCTCTAGCCGCTCGAACACCGAGCCGCCCTCGACGATGCCGGCCATGAACAGCGTGGCCTCCGAGCCGACACTGAGCACCACGCGGCCGGGTTGCTGCTGGTGAAGGTGTCGGGCAGCCTCGGCGGCGGTGACGATGTAGTCGACGGTCTGCTCGGGAGTGTGGTCCCACAGTTCCGGCGACAGCCATACCTCCAGGCCGCGGTCGAGCGCGGCCTGTCCTGCGACGAGCAGCCGGTCGATGTCCTGTCCGCAGATCCGCACCGCGTTGCAGTGCAGATCGTCGTGGATGATCTGCAACTCGCGGCGTGTCTCGTCCGGTGAGAATTCCGGGCGCCAGCTCTGGCCCCACATCACACGGCCAACGTCGTAGCAGACACCTCGGCGGTTCATCCGGTCTCTCCTTCATCGGGTTCGGATAGGCGTGCACGCACGGTGTCGGGGTCGACGTCGAGTGCGGCCAGAAGTTCGGCGGCCGGGTCGGGGCGCTGCGTCGTCAACAGCGCCACCAAGAAATGCGTTGCGTTTATGGGCCCGGTGCTCAACGGCCGGGCCTCGTCGATGGCGCGTTTGAATACCGCCCGTGCACCGGAGGTCAACGGCAGCCGCCGGCTCACCGGCACCGGGGGGTTGTTCTCGTCGAGTGTGTCGGCCCGGATACCGACGGCGGCCAGCGCCGCCACATCCAGCGCATCGGACGCGGCCCTCGCTTGCGGCAGCGACACCCCCAGCGCGTTCGCCGCCCGTGAGTTGTCGTGCAGGAGCCCCAACAGTAGGTGATCGGTGCCCACTCGCCGATCCCCGCGCCGCGCGGCTTCTTCGAACGCCGAGGTCAATATCAGTTTCACGACGCTGGGTCGCCTCGGCATCACCGCACCCGCTTTCCGTATTTGGCGTGAATCGACTGACGCGAAACCCCCAGGGCATCGCCGATCTGCTCCCACGACCAGCCGTGCTCCCGAGCCAGCCGGACACTGCGCGCCTCCACCTGCTCGGCGAGCCGATGCAGCGCGCCCACGGCCCGCAGACCGACAGCGGGATCCTCGACCCTGCTCGTGTCCGCTGCCGGCTCGCGCTCACCCATACCGTCAGTCTGAACTGACAGCACCCTGGGTGTCAACCTGGACTGACAGTGATGATGGAAGTGAGCATCTCCCACCGGAGCCTGACTCATGGACTGTTGTCGATCGTCTCGGCGAACTACGTCATCACCGAATGCGTCAGATCAATGAGGCTCGCCCCCAGATTCGATGAGACAAGACAGTGAGCACCGACAGCGGCTGCTCATTCGTCGTCGCGGGCGTCGGGATCGCGCAGCCGGCGGTGGGTGCCGCCGAGGTCGGGCAGGTGGAAGGCGTAGTGCCCGTCGATCCCGATGTGGCCGCGGATGAACGCCGACACCCGGGCGGCGTCCTCCTCACGCACCGGATAGTCTTGTGCGCGAAGCTGTTCCAGGGCACGATCCAGGTAGACGGTGTTCCACAGCACGAGACAGTTGAGCACCAGGCCGAGCGCGGAGAGCTGGTCTTCCATGCCCTCGTAGTAGGCGCGCACCATCTCACCTTTGCGGCCGTGGTAGATCCGCCGCGCGAGGTCGTGGCGTCCTTCGACGAGGTTGGCCTGGGCCTTGCCTTCGCGACGGTAGGGTTCGTCGTCGGCCAGCCGCAGAATGTGCAGGGTCTTGAAGATCCGCCCATAGTGGGCGATGGCCTCTCCCAGCGGGGTCGGTCGCCCGTCACGGGAGATCATGCGGGTCACGTCGTGGCCGCTGACCTCGCCGGAGTGGATGGACACCGCGACCCGGCGCATGTCCTCCCAATGCGTGGTGATCTTGTCGATGTCGATCCGGCCGCGCGCGGCCTGGTCCAGCGGCCCGTAGTCGGCGCGGGTGTCGAACCGCCACAGCCGCTGATCGGGCAGGTTCGCCAACTGCGGCCGGTACCGATATCCGGCCAGATGCAGGAGCCCGAAGACGATATCGCTGTACGATCCGGTGTCGGTGATGATCGAATCGGGCACTTGCCCGCCGCGCTGGCTCTGCAGCACGTCGACCAGGTGCAGCGAGTCGCGCGGCGTCCCGGACACGACCTTCGCCGCCAGGCCCGCGGCCTGATCGTTGAGCATGTTCAACCAGGTGATGCCTCGGCGGCGCCCGAAAAACCGTGGGCTCGGCCGGGCGTGGATCGCGCGGACCGGGGTGACGAACCGGATGCCGTCGACCGACGCCAGCAGCCCGCCGCCCCATGTCTGCGCCAACGGTACTTGCGCCTGGGCCTGGATCAGCGTGACGTTGGCGGCACTCATCGTCTCCGGCCGCACATAGTGCTGGTCGACGTGATGCAACCGGTCCCGGGTCAGCGCGGGCACGCCGGGGCTGGTCACTGGTTTGAAACCCACGTTCATGGCGTGCCCGCAGAGCACGGCCGCCACCGATAACCCGAGGTCGGCGACGCGGGCGTCGTTGCCGGAGGCGTGGACGAACGCCTCGGTGAACCCCGGCACCCACGACATCACTTCCAGCACCATCTCCGGCAGGTCGACTTCCGGCACCATCCGCTCGACCCGGCGCCGTAGATCCACCAGAGACGGCGGATCCGGGATGGCCTGCAGTGCGGTCAGGTGCAGTTTGCCGTCCTCGTCGACGCTTGCCGGGCCGTCGCCGTCCAGTCGTGCGGCGACCTGCCGGTAGGCGGCATCCACCGCGGCGGCATGGTCGGCCAGCAGCTCCGTGGGGTCCGATGGCAGGTTCAGCGCGTTCATGCCGGCCTCGCGGGTCCGCTCCCACGCCGGGCCCGACAGCAACTGGGCTCGCGGGTCGCGCCACCGCGACGAGTGCGGCGCGAAGATGTTGCGGTGCTTGAGATGTCGGTGGAACTGCTCCAGCACGCACAACGTGTAGGCGGCGCGATCCACCGTCTCCGGCGGGCGTCCCTCCCGATACACCAGGCGTTTCCATGCCCCGCCGATCAGGTCGTGGTCGACCCTGCGGGCATCGAGCCAGGTCGCGGGCAGCTTCGTCTTCGTGGTCATCAACTCGGCGAGGGTCTTCGCCGCCGCCAGCACCGCCGCGCCCTCGGCGGTCGCGCCGAACTCGACGACCCGCATCATCGCCGGCAGGAACGTGCGCACTGTTGCCAGCCTCCCGGCCAGCTGCTCGAGCCGCTGCCCGTTCAACTCCGCGTCGTCGACCGGGACCAGTTCGTCGATCGCGGCCACCGCTCTGCGCAGCTCGCCCTTGGTGACGGCGTTTTCGATGTGGTCCCAGATCATCTCCAAGCTCAGTTTCGGTTCCAGCTCCGTCATCTCCAGCAGCACCTTCACTGCGGCGGCGAGCCTGCCCGCGTGCCGGGACACGCGCGGGTAGCGGCGTAGCTTCTCGTCTTTGGATTCGCGTTCGGCCTTGGAATACAGGTCGGTGACCATCAGCAGGTCGAACAACTCGAGAACGTCGTCGGTGGCCCGCCCGATCAGCACCTTCACCGTCGCGACCAGCACCGCCAGCCGGTACTCCGGCGGCTCCAGTCGGCGCAGCTGGGGCGCCTTGCTCGACAGCCCGTAAGTCGCCAAACCGACCAGCCGACGTGGCGGCACCCCCGACACGTCCAGATCCACCCCGATCCCGAGCAGGCTCGACAAACGATCCACCGCCGCGACCATGCCCTTGGAGGTAGGCCGGAACACGCCCCTGCGCAGCCGCTCCAACTCGGTCACCCGCTGCTTGCGATCATCGGCCGGCGGGCTCAGCAGCGACCGCAGCGCCGCCTTCGACGAGCCCGACAACCGTCCCGTGAGCTGCAACCACAGTCGTTGATCAGCCGCCTTACGGCTCTCCCCGACCAGCCGTTCCAACGTCGTGATCCCCGGCAACAGGGCTTGGCGCTCCCGCAGCCAGGCCACCGCGCCGTCGAAGATCGCTTTCGGCCCGTCGCCGGTCATCCACGACTGATCCGCGATCCACGCCGCCAGCTCCGCCTCGACCTCGCCGAACGAGGCCAAGCCGTACTCCCGCTGAATCTCCCAGGCATGTTCGAGCCTGGTCTTCTCCCGATCCACGTAACTCTTCACACACAACGGATCGGCGATACCGAGCTGCTCGGCAACGTACTCGACCACCTCCGCCGGCACGGCCAGCGGATCGACCAGGAACATGCCCAAGTGACGGACCGTCACCATCTGAAGCGCGAATCCAAGGCGGTTGTAGTCACGGCGACGGGCCGCGATCAACCGCCGGTCCTCGTCGTCCAAATAGAAGAATCTCTCCAGCTCAACCCGTGAATACGACCCGAACCGGCCGTAACCCTCATCCGTCACCGCGACATGAAATCACCTGCTGGCCAACCCCGTTGGCCGAATCAGCTCGCTAGCGCCGGATCTCGCGAAACTGTTCCTCGACCCCCGACTGGGCGGCCCGCCATCCGGGCCGGGTACGCGGGGTCGCGTTCACCGAGACAATCGTCAAACCGATGAACTGGGACGAGTTTCCCGAGGCCGGTCGAGGCCTGTGGCGCGCCATCCGGACCGACGGCGTCGGCGAGTCGATGTTCCTGGACGACTCATTCGTCCAGGACGGGCTACGTGCGATCTCGGACCAACTCGACCCCGCTGACCTGAAGGTTTACCAGCGGCCGTACCCGACGCGGGAAAGTCGGCTTCCGCTGCTGCGCTGGGCACGTTCGATGCCGCTGGACGGGACACCGAGCGACGTCGTCGCGCGCGTCGAAGCATACGACGAATGGCTGGCGTCCAGCCAGGACGTACCGAAGCTCATGGTGACTTTCACGCCGGCGTACGGAACGATGACCGAACCCGCCGTCATCGACTGGTGCGCGAAAACTATCTCTGCCCTTCATATCCAGCGGTGCGATGAAATCGCCGGCCACCATACGCCCGAGGACCAGCCGGACGTGCTCGCCGCCGCCATCTCCGACTGGCTGGACCGCAACAGCCTCCGCTGACCCGGCACGCGATCCCGGTGAACGCCCGGGCGCAGCCTCGTGCGAATTACCGCCGTGATCCGATTACCCTCGTCCTCCGGACGAGCTGGGCGCCGGCGTCGTGAGGTGTCGGTGGAACATCCACCACGGCAGCAGGATTGGATTCAATCCATACCGGGCCTGTGCGAGCATGCCTTCAGCTGACAGGACCGATCGACGCTACTGTCCTCGCCACTGGACCCCATGAGCCTTCTCCTGACCGGCGGACCAGAGGCCGTGCGGTGTGGGCACGCGAGGCGGCGTTAGGCTGCGGCGGTGGCGGACGGGCGAGTGCGGCAGTTGATCGATACGGTGGCGTGGGTGCGGATCGAGGGCGGACGGATTCTGTGTGCCAGACCGCGCGGCAAGGACGTCTTCTATATTCCCGGCGGCAAACGCGAGGGCGACGAGACCGACCTCCAGACGCTGGTGCGCGAGATCGCCGAAGAGCTCACCGTCGTACTGCTGCCGGAGACCGTCGCGCACGTCGGCACCTACGAAGCCACAGACGGTCCTGCGGACGCCGCGCTGGTGCGGATGAGTTGCTACACCGCCGAATATCGCGGAACGCTGGCCGCGAGCAGCGAGATCGAGGAGGTCGCGTGGTTCCGCTACGCTGATCGCGTCCTCGTTCCGCCCGTCGACCAGTTGCTCTTCGACGATCTGGTGACCGCCGGCTTGCTGCGGTGAATCGCGGGCCGAACGGCGCTACCGTCGGCGGTATGTCGTGGCTTCGGACACTCATTCGGTATGCGGCGTATGCACTGTGGGCGTTGCCGCTGGCGATACGGCGAATTCCGACCCGATTGCGCGTGCCCCGGCGGATGCTGGGCGAATCTGTACTCCCGCGCAAATTCTCGGTAGCCCGATCGGTGCTGCACTCGCTGCTCAGTGGCGTCGTCGGCGTGCTGGCTTGGTTGCTGGTGTTTCTCGGGGTCGTCGCCGCGGTGCGAGGGATTTGTTATCCCCTGGTCGCAAACGACAATCTCGAAGATTCCTGGGGTGGGCCGACATTGGCGGGCGCATGGGTGGTGCATGCAGTCCTCGGCGTCGCCGTGCTGCCGGTCTGGCTACTGGCCCTGGCTGGGCTCGGCGTGTTCCAAGTACGCCTCATCTGCGGCCTGCTCGGTCGGAACGGGCCGCAGTGGCCCGCTCCGGCGGCGGTGGCGTTGGCCGCGGCCGCAGCGCTGCTGGTGCGCGCCTGGCTTCGACAAGCGTGAGAGTCGGCAGTACGGGTAGCCCCCCGGCCCATTTTCAGCAGGCAGGGCAGGATTCCCGCCGCGAGGGCGGTCGACTCGGCGTCGACCGCCCTCGCGGTGCGGTGACTAGGCCCGAAACAGGCAGCGTGCTCAGGTAGCGACCCGCGCCCGTTGCACACGTTGAATCAGATGTTCGACGAGGGTGAGCAGCACGGTCTTACAGGAGCCGCGGTCACGGGCGTCGCACAGCATCACCGGGGTGCCCGAGTCGATGTCCAGCGCGTCGCGGACTTCGTCGATCGTGTAGCGCGGTGCGCCGTCGAAACAGTTCACTCCGACCAGGAAGGGCAGGCCGCGCCGCTCGAAGAAGTCCACGGCGGCAAAGGAATTGCTCAGCCGGCGGGTATCGGCGAGCACCACGGCGCCGAGCGCGCCGCGCGCCAGCTCGTCCCACAGGAACCAGAACCGATCCTGGCCGGGCGTGCCGAACAAATAGAGCACCAGGTTGTGGTCGATGGTGAGCCTGCCGAAGTCCAGCGCGACCGTGGTCGTGGACTTCTGCTCGACGCCCGACAGGTCGTCGACGCCGGTGCTCACCTCGGTGATCAGCTCTTCGGTCCGCAGGGGTGCGCATTCGCTGATCGCCGAGACCATGGTGGTCTTGCCTACACCGAACCCACCGGCGACGAGGATCTTGACCGAAGTGGCCAACTGCGGCGTGCCGCTCAGGTCAAATTTTACGGATTCCATCCAGTACCGCTCGCAATATGTTGAGGTCATCGGGGCCGGCCTCCGTCGGAACGGGGGCACGGAAGATCAATTGCCCATCGCCGATCAGATCACCGACGAGGATCTTGGTCACCGCAAGCGGCAACCGCAAGTGGGCGGATACTTCGGCTACGGTCTGTGAAGTCCGGCACAGCCGTAGAATATCCGCGTACTCCGGCTCGAACCGCTGCGGGGTGGGCGCGGTGCGGTTGACGATCAGGGACGTGAGCATATCCAGTTCGGGCCCGGCGACCGTCGTGCGTCCGCGCGTGAGCGCATAGGGACGAACCAGGGGACCTGCCGCGTCTTCGAACCACGGTTGGCGCGGATTGGTCATGACAGATTGGGTTCGCCGTGCCCCACGAGACGTTGACGCGGGGTGGTGGACAGGAAGTTGCCGACGCGCTGGACGGTCAGGTTCATCTCGTAGGCGACCATGCCGAGATTCGCCGACTCGGCGGCCTGCAATGCGAGGCAAGCATTGGCGCCCGCGGCAGTGACGAACAGTACCGCTTGGTCGAGTTCGATGACCGCTTGCCGGACGCCGCCGCCGTCGAACCGGCTGCCCGCGCTGCGCGCCAGCCCGTAGAGCGCCGAGGACATCGCGCCGAAATGCTCAGCGTCCTCGCGGCTCATGGCGCTGGAGCGGCCGAGTAGTAGACCATCGGTGGACAGCAGCACGGCGTGGTGCACGCCCGTCAGCCGCGCGACGAGATCGTCGAGCAGCCAACTGAGATCACCTGCGGGAGAAACAGACA
The DNA here is from genome assembly GCF_052545115.1 of Nocardia glycosmidis. Taxonomy (NCBI): domain Bacteria; kingdom Bacillati; phylum Actinomycetota; class Actinomycetes; order Mycobacteriales; family Nocardiaceae; genus Nocardia; species Nocardia glycosmidis. Next base: position 36,935 of record NZ_JBQWRH010000020.1, read on the forward strand.
CCCCTAACCTTCCTGTTTTTCCGACATAATGGCACAGCAGCCCTGCCATGTCCCGCTTTCGGTGGCGACATCAGATCGCGGGCGCGGCTCTGGGTTCGTGGCGAGCGATGTGCGGCGTAGATTGGTATCCCGGAGTTACCCCTGAGTAGGAGGCGACCATGCCCGCGCCGGAAGCCGACGTATTCGAACGCCTGGGCGCGCTTGCCGCGATCGAGGCGCCCACCGAACGCCGGCACACGACGATCGTCGAGACGTTCACCGGAAAACCGCTCGGCAGCGTGCCGATTGGTACCACGTCCGACGTCACGGCCGCATTCGACAAAGCCCGTGTGGCGCAGGCCGACTGGGCGGCGCGGCCGGTGGCCGAACGCGCCGCGGTGCTGGACCGTTATCGGACGCTGGTAGTGCAGCACCGCGACTTCCTGATGGACGTGTTACAGGCCGAGACGGGGAAAGCGCGCTGGGCGGCCCAGGAAGAAATCATGGGCATGATGTTCGCGGTCCGTTACTTCGCCAGGGTCGCGCCGCGCTTACTGAGCACCCACCGGGTTCCGGGCGCCTTCCCGGTGCTCAATCGTGCGTCGGTTCGCTTCCAGCCCAAGGGCGTGGTCGGTGTCATCGCGCCGTGGAATTATCCGCTGCTGCTCTCTATCGGCGATGCCGTCCCGGCGCTCCTCGCGGGCAACGCCGTGGTGGTCAAGCCCGACAGCCAGACCCCGTTCTCCACGCTGGCCGGGGCCGAATTGCTGTATCGAGCGGGTTTGCCGCGTGAGCTGCTCGCGGTCGTCCCGGGCCCGGGTGCCGTGGTGGGCACCGCGATTGTCGACGCGTGCGACTACCTGATGTTCACCGGGTCCTCGCAGACCGGCCGCCACCTGGCCGAGCAGTGTGGCCGGCGGCTCATCGGTTTCTCCGCCGAGCTCGGCGGCAAGAATCCGATGATCGTCGCACAGGGTGCGGATCTGGACAAGGCCGCCAGGGCGGCCGTGCGCGCGTGCTTCTCCAACGCCGGGCAGCTCTGCATTTCCATCGAGCGGCTCTACGTCGAGCGGGAGGTGGCCGCGGCGTTCACCGAAAAATTCGTCGCCGCGGTGGCCGCCGCGAAACTTGGCGCGGCCTACGATTATTCGGCCGATATCGGCAGCCTCATTTCCGAAGCGCAGGTGGAGACGGTGTCCAAGCACGTCGCGGACGCGACCGCCAAAGGCGCGAAGGTACTGGTCGGTGGCAACGCCCGCCCGGACTTGGGGCCGCTGTTCTTCGAGCCCACGGTGCTGACCGAGGTGACCGACGAAATGGCGTGCGGCCGCAACGAAACCTTCGGGCCGCTGGTGTCGATCTACCCGGTCGACAGTGTCGAGGAGGCCGTGCGGTTGGCCAATGACACCGACTACGGCCTCAATGCCTCGGTCTGGGCAGCGAGCAAGTCCGAAGGCGAACGCATCGCGGCGCGATTGCACGCAGGCACCGTGTGCGTCGACGAGGGCTACGCTCCGGCCTGGGGCACCACCGCGGCCCCGATGGGTGGCATGGGTATCTCCGGCGTCGGCCGCCGCCATGGCCCCGACGGACTGCTGAAGTTCACCGAACCGCAGTCCATCGTGGTCACCCGATTGCTCAATCTCGATGCGCCGAAGCTGTTCCCGAAACGCTGGTGGCAGCCGTTCCTGATGACGGTCGCCCGCAGCTTGCGCTTCCTGCCCGGACGTTGACGCGACCGTCCGAGTGGTCGCGCACAGCTCGGCGGACGCCCACCGGTCGACTCGAGCCTGCGCCGTGCTGCGCGCCGGCCGTCGCTATGGACCTCGGCGGCAGGCGCGGCGGCCTAGGCTGCTGCCCATGGCGACTGGTTTGCGGCGGGCGCGACTCGCCGATGTGCACGAGTTGGCCGCCGGCATGCCACACGCGACCCGCATCGAGGGACCACGTGGCAACGCCATCTATCAGGTCGGGGGCAAGTCGTTCGTATTCTTCCGGACGCCGCGTCCAGATGCCGTGGACCCGGTGACCGGTGAGCGGTATACCGACGTGATCGTGTTCTGGGTGCCGTCGGAGTCGGACAAGCAGGCGCTGATCCAGGACCCGGAATCGCCGTTCTTCACCACCCCGCACTTCGACGGACATCCCTCGGTGCTGGTGCGTGCCGGCCGCCTCGGCGAGCTGAGCCGTCAGGAACTCGGCGAGGTGATCGAGGACGCCTGGCTGGCCCGCGCCTCGCGCAAGCGGGCGGCGGACTGGCTCGCCGCCCATCCACCGCGCTGACCGGCGCCGTCACTTGCGCAGGAAAATGCCCGCGACGTCGGCGTTCTTGACCGGGGTGTCGGCGTTGGCCTGAGCGCCGCAGAGCAGCTCGACCGACACCATCGTGGCGTCCACCACGGTGCCCGCCGGCTCGTGGTCATTCTGGCTCTGTTGCTCGAGGAACTTGGTGATCGTCGTGCGCTTGGTGTCCTGGTCCTGCTTGATGTACTCGCTGCACGGAGTGTCGCCGCCACGATTGAGAGCGCGCTCGATATCGGTGCAGCCCGCGAGCGCCATGGCGACCACCGCAATCCCCAGGCCGGTTCGTCCGGTCCGTGACAGCGTGGTGTTCATGGGCTCCTCCTGAACTTTTCGTGCACGGCGACATCCGCCGCGATCGCTGTCCACCCTAAGGCTCGGCTGTGCCCATTACGCGCGGAAGACGCACAGCGGGATGTTCATCTCCGCCGGCGTGAGCGAACCATGGTGGCCGAGCAGCCGCGACTGCAACGGCTCGATTCCGCTGCGGATGACACCCCGCCGTCCGCGGGCGACCACGACGAGATCGCCGATGCGCTCGGCGGTCGTGGCGGTGACTCGCGGGCCGAACCAGCGGCAGGCTACCGCCTCGTCCCTGGTGAGCACCTCGAAATCGGGGCCGAGGGTGTCCTGCCAGGTCGCCGCTACGTCGGCGGTCGCGCCCGCCACGGTGTAGACGTGCCGGGCGCGGGGCTCGCCGCCCAGTTCCCGGACGCCCACGCGCAATATGTCGGTGGTGTCGAAATCGACGCGCCCGTCCAGTTCCACCATGCCGTGATCGGCGGTGACGAGCAGCGCCGCGCCCGGCGGCAGGTGTTCGGCCAGAGTGGCGGCGAGCCGGTCGGCGTGGGCGAGTTCCAATTCCCACGACCGGGACGAGGGCCCGCGCACGTGCCCGGTGAGATCGAGCTCGCCGTGGTAGGTATAGACGAGCGAGCGTGACCCGATACGCACGGCCTCGGCCACGTTGGCGACCAGATCGCCGAAGGATATCTGCGGGCGGAATTCGCAGCCACGCAGCACCGCCCTGGTCAGTCCCGACCCCGCCTGATCGCGCGGCGACACCTGGGCGACCGCGATCCCAGCGGCCGTGGCGCGTTCGAAAACCGTTGGGAGTGGTTGAAACTTCTCCGGCAGCAGCTCGGCCCGCAGATCGGCCTTGCCCGGATCGCCGTGCAGCCGCCAGGCCAGCGGATTGAGCAGACGGTCGTAGCCGGGGATGTTGAGCAGATAGCCGACGATCCCGTGCTCGCCGGGCGGGGCGCCGACCCCGAGCGAGCCCAGGCTGGTGGCCGTCGTGGTCGGGAACCCGGCGGTCAGGCAGACCGGCGCGAGGCCGGACAAAAATGGCGCGGCAGCGGGGTTGGCGGCCAGCGCGTCGTAGCCGAGCCCGTCGATCAGCAGCACGCAGACCCGGTCGGCGCCGAGCGCGAGACCGAGACGGTCGTCGACGCCCTGGACGCCGAGTCCGGCCAGGACCGAGGGGAACAGATCGGCCAGAGAACCCGTACCGTAACGGGGCGCGACGAACACGAAAGTCAGGATGTCAACGTTGCGGGCCGGATGGCAAGGGTATTCAGGCCTGTCCGGTTTCGAAGCGGCTGACTTTGCCGTCGCGCAGGACGAACCGCCAATTGGTGCGCATCGAGCCCCACCGTGAATTGGTGTAGTCCGCAACCAGTTCGGTGCCGTCGTCGCCGATCGACTCGACCCGCATGCGGGCGTTGCTGTCGAAGATCTCGGCTTCGGTCCACTTCGCCAGGTTGCGTTCCACGCCATCGTCGGACATGGTCGCGTCGTCGGTGAGCACCGCGTAGAACCGGTCCTGATCGTTGGCGTTGAGCGCGTCGACGAACTCCTGCACCGTCGGATCCAGCTGGGCGGTCATCCGTGTCGTCCTCTCGGATCGATGGGGGAAGAATCGATCAGCAAACTTCTGGCATCTACTGTAGGTCAGCGGTGGTGCCCGGCTCGATCAATGCGGCGAAGGCTACGTCACGACGTCCACGAGATCTGGCGGTCGGTGCCGAACCACCCCGCGCGTTTCGCCGATCGTCCGGCCCGTCACAGCGAGCCCGGGCCGTGGCTCATTCCCCAGGACATCAGCGCCGGCGATCGGCCCTGGCGGCGGGTAGTGCGCCCGTCAGCACACATACGGCGAACACGGCGTCGCCCGCTGCCATTATGGCGCGGTGTTCGCCGGGCTGGGAGCGCCCCGGGCAGAACATCAACCGGGAATAGGGCAGTGGCTCGTGGGCGAACCGCACGTAGGCGTGGTGAGGGCGGCCATACGCGTCGTCCCGCTGTCAGGCGTTCGCTCGGACGCCGGGTTGTGGGCGTGAACGCCGCCGAGCGGCGGACTGCCGGATCGGCCCGCCGGTGCTGCGACATCCGTCCCGGCCGCCGCCAATGGGCCGCGGCTCGAAGTCGACATGTCCGAGGGCACGCTGAATGCCGTGCTGAACCGTCGCATGCGGGGGGGGCTGGAGTGAACGCGCGTTCCCGGGTTCGCTAGACAAGACGGGTGACTGCGCAGCGCCCCTTCCGGTTCGGTGTCAACATGGTCGTCCCCGAGTCCCGGTCGAAATGGATCGAAAAGTGCCGTAAGGCAGAGGAACTCGGCTTCGACGTGGTCGGCGTCGCTGATCATCTCGGCATGCCCGCGCCGTTCCCCGCGCTGATCCTGGCCGCCGAAGCGACCGAGCGGGTCCGGCTGAACACGTTCGTACTCAACACCCCGTTCTACAACCCGGTGCTGCTGGCTCGGGACGTGGCCGGCGCCGATCAGTTCACCGACGGGCGAGTCGAACTCGGCCTCGGTGCCGGGTACGTGCGGGCCGAGTTCGAAACCGCGGGTATTCCGTTCGAGAGTGGCCGCAAACGCGTCGAGCACCTGGAGAACACGGTGCTCACGCTGCGCGGCTTGTTCGCCGATCCGCAGTACCAGCCGGCGCCTGCGCAGCCGTCGGGTCCACCCGTGCTCATCGGTGGCTGGGGCGATCGATTGCTGGGGGTGGCAGCGCGACACGCCGACATCATCGCCTTCACCGGCGCGGCAGCCGCACGCAATGGAGCACCGCTGCAGATGGCCGGACTCGTCGAAACCGAGGAGCGCGTCGCCTACGTGCGGGAGCTGCTCGGCCCGCGGCTGGACCTGGTCGAGTTCAACATCCTTGTGCAGCGGGTGGTTCCGCCCGCCGAACGCACGAGTGTGCTCGAGGTCTTCGGGCCCGCGTTGCCGCCGGACGTCGCCGACTCCCCGGAGGAACTCCCCACCCTGCTCATAGGCACCTCCGACGAGATGGCAGACCGGCTGCGCGATCGTCGGGAGCGCTTCGGGATCAGCTATATCACGGTCCTCGAAGACAGCATGGAGAAGCTTGCTCCGGTCATCGCGCTGCTGCGCTGATCCGCGTCGTTATCGGGCGGGTCAGGGCAACGCGTCGATGATGACGCGCGGGTCGATCTGACGCAGCCGCTTCGGGCGTCCGGTCAGGCAGGGCCAGTCCCGGGAGACCGCCTCGCGGGTCGCGTGACACGCCGCACCCAGCGCTTGCGCGCTGCGTGCCGTATCGAGCCGGCGTGCGGGCGCTCGATCGAACGTCGGGATCACGGTGTGCGGTAGACCGACCAGTACGCCGAGGATGTCGAGCCGGTCGGCAGCAATATGGCTCTGCGCCGCGTCGAGGACGGTGCTCGGCACGACGATGGTGTTGCCCGCGTCGACCGTCGCCCAGACAACCGCCTGGGCGTAGGTGGCCCGATAGACGAACGCGACGACCGCGGCGGCGTCCAGGACGACGCCACCCAGCGCCGGGGCGGTCACGCCGCGCCGGCAGCCAGTCCGCAAGCATCCCCGGACAGTGGCGGTCGACCACGTGCGGCACGGCCGATCAGCCCGAAAGAGCCTCGCGCGCCGAAGATCCGATCCTTCGCGCCGTGCGGCCGAGCGACACCGTCGCCGGGCATCGTGACGGTGACCTTCCGCGTTCTACGCTCCCGAGGCGACGCCATGCCACGACTTTATCGCGTCGCCGGGCCCGCTGGGACGGCCGATCGCTCCGGTTTACGCCAGAGCAAGGTGTAACGCCACATGAGCCTGCGCCGGATGCGGGCCCCAGGCAGGAATTGCACTGCGGCCGAACGGATGTCGGCGTAGCCTTCCTCCGGGTCACGCATCCGCACGTGCGGCTCGCCCATCCCGTGCAGGGCGTTCATCGCGCAGATGACGGGAAGCAGCGGGAAGTAGTGAAAGTCGTTGCGGGGAGCCATATTCCACAAGCCGACGACGACAAGGGTGCCGCCTGGCGCGACCAGGCGCCGAAGCGCGGACATGCCCTTGTGCAGCGGGACGTGATGGAGCGTCGCCACGATGCCAGGCACGTTGCGCGCGGAGCCGGACGGGCTGGCGCAGTGTTCCGAGGCTGCGTCAGCAGGCCGGGACCGCGCCGAATTCCGCGGCGAGCCAGCCGGGAAATTCGGTGAGGTCGGCCAGTACCACGTCGGCGCCCGCCGCGCGCAGTTCGTCCGCCGTGCATGGACCCGTGCTGATGCCGACCGCGAGGATGTCCGCGGCTCGTGCACCGCGCATGTCGCCGATATGGTCGCCCACGAATAGATCCGCCCTCTGCTCGCGCAGCGCTGCCGCCTTGTCCGCCGACCAGAGATCGCCGACCAGATGGTCGATGCGCCAACCGAGTTCGTCGATGTGCATCCGTGCCAGCGGAGCGTGCTTGCCCGTGACCACGAGCACCCGCCCGCGGCGCGCCTCGATGGCCGCCAGTGCGGCCTGCGCGCCCGGCATGGGCGGTATGGTCGGCACCAGCGCTGGATAGAGTGCGCGGTACCGGGTGATCAGATCAGGGACCAAACTTTCGGGAGCGCCCGCTTCGACCAGCAGTGTGGCCAGGGGCGGCCCGAGCCGATCGGCGAACGCGGAGCCGCTCAGGGGCAGGTCGAACTCGGCGGCGAGCGTGTCGATGGCACGTACTACGCCGGGCCGCGAATCGATCAGCGTCATATCGAGGTCGAAGCCCACAGTCCAGGTCACGACTCGACCCTACTGCGTTCGTTTTCGCCGCGGCGGTGCGCCATGTGATTCCTGTGAAATGCGCACTGCCGTCGGCATCGGCTTGAATGCAGCTGTGGGGCAGGCGGTTTCGCGTTGCCGTCGGTCAGCTGCTGGACGACGCCGCGAAGGGAGTGGCTGCGGCGACGCGGGCGCCTCGGTTCGGGTGCTGCCACAGTCCCTTGTGCTCCAGGATCGGCAGCACGCCTTCACCGAACCAGTACGCCTCTTCCAGATGCGGATAGCCGGACAGGATGAAGTGCCCGATGCCCAACCGCGCGTATTCGGCCAGCCGCTCGGCGACCTCGGCGTGCGAGCCGACCAGCGCGGTGCCCGCCCCGCCGCGGACCAGGCCGACACCCGCCCAGAGATTGGGCGCGATCTCCAACCGCTCGGTGCTGCCGCCGTGCAACTGCGACATCCGCCGCTGGCCCTCGGAATCGCTGCGGGCCAGACTGGCCTGCACCCGCTCGATATCCGCCGGATCGATACCGGCCAGCAGACGGTCGGCCTCGGCCCAGGCCTGCTCGGAGGTGTCTCTGCTGATCACATGAATGCGCAGGCCGTAGTCGAGTGCGCGTCCGTGATCGGCGGCCAGGCGGCGGATCCACTCCAGTTTCCTGCTGACCGCGAGCAGCGGTTCGCCCCAGGTCAGGTAGGTGTCGGCGTAGCGAGCCGCGACCGGCCCGGCTGGTTCGGAGGATCCGCCGAAGAAGACCGGCGGAACCGGATCGGGACGGTGGTTCAGCAATGCCTCGTGCACCCGGATGTGTTCGCCCTCGAAGGTCACCGGCTCGGTGGAGTTCCACAGTTCCCGCACCACGTGCAGGAATTCCGCGGTGCGCGCGTAGCGCTGGGTCTTGTCCAGGAAGTCGCCGTAGGCCCGCTGCTCATGCGGCTCGCCTCCGGTTACCACGTTCAGCAGCAGCCGGCCCTGGGAGTGCCGCTGGAAGGTGGCCGACATCTGCGCGGCGAGCGTGGGGCTGAGCAGCCCGGGACGGAACGCCACCAGGAACTTCAGCGTCGCGGTGGTCTCCACCATCATCGCGGTGGTCAGCCAGGCGTCCTCACACCAGGCGCCGGTAGGGGTGAGCACGGCCTCGAACCCGTTGTGCTCGGCCGCGGCGCCGATCTGGTTCAGATAGCGAAGGCCGGCCGGACGGTCGCCGGACATGAAGGTGCCGTGCCCGCCCGCGATCAGTCCGCGGGAGTCGCCGTAGGTGGGGAGGAACCAGTGGAACGACAGGCTCATGGCAGACCGACTTCCTTCCGGAGTCCGCGACGAAGCCACCGGGGTGACCGCCGCGCGGGCGAAGCCACCCGAGCCGATGACGTGACACCCGGGTAGCTGGGGACAGGGCAGGCGGCGCACCCGGTGGGCGCGCCGCAGTGATCCATCGTGGGCGGCCGGTCGCCGGACGTCACCGTTTGAAACCAGACCGGTTTTATTTCGGGTATCTCGGCAACCGCGCTACCTGGCTGCCCGCCTGGACACGCCCGCGGACTCAGCCGGGCGGTGGCGCGGAACTTGTCATGGCGCACCGGAATACTCGTCGCCGACCGATCTCGGCGACGAAACGGAGGAGCGCATGGCGCGCGAACTCGACGACCTGCCCTACATGCGGTATCTCACCGCGCCGGAGGGCGATCTCGAGACCGAAGGCGATTACGACTGCGTCCGGGTAGACGGCGGCGAATTGGACGGCGGCGGCCTGGACGACGTCGACGTGCGGCACGCCCGATTCAGCGAATCCGTGTTCACCTCGGTCGCGTTCACGCGGGGAAGCTTGCGCTACACCCGCTTCAGCGACGTGTGGTTGCGTCACGTCCGCTGGGTCGGCACTGAGCTCGCCGACACGGTCTGGCTGGACGCCGAGGTGGTATCGGGCGCGATGTCCGGTGTGGATATGGCCGGCGCGACCTTGCGGCGGGTTCGGTTCGAAGGCTGCAAATTCGACTCGGTCAATTTCCGGGCGGTCCAGTTGCGTGAGGTGTCCTTCATCGACTGTGTATTGCGTGACTGCGATTTCGCCGCGGGAGCCCTGACCGAAGTCACGGTGCCCGGCTCGACACTGGCCCGGCTGTCGCTGCGCAATGCGCGGTTGACGAAGGTGGACCTGCGCGGCGCGACGGTCCTGGACATCAGCGACGGGCTCGACAGCCTACGCGGCGCGACGATCACCTCGCTGCAGTTGATAGACCTCGCGCCGGCTTTCGCGCGTTCGGTCGGCATCACCGTGCGGGACTGATTCGCCCGGCAGCGTATCGAATTCCGCGCCGTCGAAAAGCGCTCTGCGAAATCCTCGAGCGACCCCTGTCCCCATTTCGGCGATCTGTCGATGCGGGGCACACCTGATTGATACATTGCGCCGATACCGCGCAGTACCGCTTCATCGAGGACGCGAGCCATGATCGATCGGGATTCCCTTCGCAGCGCCGCCGGCGTGCGCACTCTCGTGCGGATCGCCGGAGACCGGGGGATGACGCCCGCCGAGTGCCTGGTCGCAACGGAAGTGCCGCCCGCGGCGCTGCTCGATCCCGCCGCCGAGATCAGCGTGCACGATGAATTGCGCGTGGTGCAGACAGTGCTGGGCCGTTTCGGCGACGAACCGGGGCTCGGTCTCGTGGCGGCTCGTCAGTACTTCCGCTCGAGTGGACCCTCGAGTGGACCGTGGAGCATCGCGCTGCTCGGTAGCCGGACGCTGCGCGAGCTGCTCGAGGTGGCGCAGCGCAGTGCCGCTCGCACCATGCCACTCGGGCGGCTGACCTTCGAGGAAGCCGACGGTGAAGCGCGGCTGCTGTTCCACGACGTCGAGATTCCGCCGGGCATGCGGGCGTTCTTCGCCGAAATGACGCTGGCGGGTCTGCCCGCTTTCGATCGCGAACTGTACGCCGTCGGGGTCCCCGTCCGGCGGGTGAGTTTCCGGCACACGTCACCCGGCGACGTCGAGCGCTATCGCGATATTTTCGGTGTTGTACCGGTTTTCGGCGCGGCGGTGAGCGGGGTGGTCTTCGACCGCGGCCTGCTGGATCAGCCGCTGCCACCAGCAAACGACGCCGCGCGGGATAGCTGCGGTCAACTGTGTCGCGCTCTGTTGGACCAGCGCCTTACCCGCACCGGCGTCGCCGCGTCGGTGCGCGATCAGTTGGTGCGCAATCCCGGTGAGATCCCCGATCAGGTGACAGTCGCGCTCGGCCTGTACATGAGTTCGCGCACGCTGTCGCGGCGCCTGCACGAAGAAGGAACGTCGTTTCGGGCCCTGCTCGACGAAGTGCGGCAGACGATGTCCGAGGTGTTGCTCACGCATACCGATATGACCACCGAACAGGTCGCTGCCCGGCTCGGCTACGCCGAAGCCGCCTCGTTCATCAGGGCCTTTCGTCGCTGGCAGGGCTGCCCGCCACAGACTTTCCGCTCCCGCGACCTTCGGCCCAATCGCTCGCCCGAGTTGGTCTGAGCGACGCGGGCTCGCGGCGCGGTGTGCCCCTTACCCGATGCTGACGGGCCAAATTGGCCGCCGTGACGGGCAGATCGTCGGCTATCCGCGATCTCGGCAGGGCCGGTCGATCCAGGACTGGCACCTGGCACCTGGCATGCTCCCGTACTATCGCGATCGGACTCGGCCCGGCGGGGAGACGAAGGAGGACGGTGTGGACGTTCGCACCAGCAAGGCCCCACTGTGGTTACGTTCGTGCCGACGGCTGGCGGACACCACCGGGAAACCGGTGTCGCCGGTCGGACCGGAGGCTTTCCGATGAGCGACGACGGCGGCGTCCTACGCTGTGCGGGGTGTGCGGCCGTCGGTCTGGACAGCCGCCGTTGTTCGTCCTGCGACCGCGACCTCGGCTACCACTATGTCGCGCTGCCCGCGCACGGCCCGGGCCGGTGCCCGCAGTGCGGCGGAACTCGATGCGACAGCGATGGACGATGCGCGCAGTGCGGACGGTCCCGGCAGGTGCCGGATCGATTCGCAGCTGACCTCGGTGCGGTCGCGGTGCTCACCGATCGCGGCATCGTCCACACGCGCAACGAGGACGCCGTTGCCGCAGGAGTCCTCGACGAGGCGATTACCGGGGCGTCGACGACCGTCGTGATCGCGGTCAGCGACGGTGTCTCGACCTCCGCGCGGCCGCAGGTGGCCTCGGGAACCGCGGTACGCGCCGGTGTCGGCGCCACCGCCGCCGCGCTCGCCGCCGGGCAGCCTGCGACCGACGCCATCATGGCGGGTCTCGCCGCCGCGGCGGACGCCGTGCGTGCCATCGATGTCCCGGATGGACCGGCTCCCTCTTGCACCTACGTGTCCGCCATCGTGACGCACACCGGCGCCGATACCACGATCACCGTCGCCAATGTCGGTGACAGCCGGGCGTATTGGTTGGCAGCGACGGACAACGAGCCATCGCGGCGGTTGAGCACCGACGATTCCTGGGCCCAAGCCCTGGTCGATGCCGGTGCACTGGACGAACAAGCGGCGATGGCCGACCGCCGGGCGCACACCTTGATCCGCTGGCTTGGTGCCGACGGCCCGCCGAAACCCTGGGCGGACAATTGCGTGCAGACGATGCGGGCCACAGGTCCCGGCATGCTGCTGCTGTGCTCGGACGGGTTGTGGAACTATCTGCCGGCCCCGTCAGCCCTGACCGAACACGTGGCCGGGTTCGCCCCCGCTGCGGCGGCGAACGCGCTCGCCGAGTTCGCCCTGCGTAGCGGCGGCGGTGACAACATCACCGTGGCGCTGGCTCCGGTGCCCTGGCCCGGCCACCCAGATGATGCCCGGTGAACTGCGAAAACGGCAGATCTGCGCGTCCTCTGACCGGAGCGACGTCATGGTGCCGAGATATCCGGTCTCGATAGGCCGAAACGCCCGAAATCCGTTCGGCACACCCGCACTCGGCGGCGAGTTGCCGATCAGCGGCGGCGGCCACCTCGGCGACGCTGGTCAGCGGCAGCCCCGGCGTGCGAGCGACCGGGCCCGCACATCATCGACGCGACCTGCTCACAGGATGACCCGCACAGTGGTCGCAGGGGACCCGCCGCCGGGTCGACGTCGTTGGCGAACCCGGGGCGGGTGTGCCACCAGCTTCGAGCCGCTCACCGGAAAGCCGTGCGAACGCCGGGAACGCGCGTCTCGAAGTCGCCGGCCGATGCGCTCCTCGACGCCGTTGTCGATGGCATGCGCTTCGGATTCCGGCAGTCCTCCCACCCGGGTCGGCGCCTGGGTAACCTACGGCGGGAGTGGTATTCGCGGATCGAACGAACTCTTGTGGTTCGTGAGGGAGATGCCCGGCCCGCTGAGTTCGAAACCTGCGGTTTCCACTCCTGCGATGGGCAACACGACACCCTATTTCGGTACGAGAACGCCGGTGAGATCCGCCTTCCGGATCGGGGTATCCGGGTTGGCCTGGGCCGCGCACATCAATTTGATGGCCGTGATCGCGGCATCCACGGTGGCGGCGTCCGGCGACCCGTTACCCTCGCGCTCCTGCTCGAGGAACTTCTCGGTGGTGATGCGCTGCTTCTCGGGATCCTGGGCGACGAATTCGTTGCACGGCGTGTCGCCGCCCTTGTTCACCACCTTCTTCGGTTCGTCCCCGCAACCTGCCGCGCACACGATCAGCGCGGCGAGCACGGCCATGCCCAGACGGCCGGGCCGGGCCGGGGCGCTCATCGCCCGACCCCGACCGGCGCCTGCCGCGCCACCTCGGGGCAGTTCTGCGTGGTGACACTGTCGATGACGAAGCGGTGGGTGACAACCAGGCCCCGGCTGCGGTGGTTTGTCATTTCTTCTCCCTCGAAATCGGCAAATGGGTCGCCATGTGAGCCGTAGCACTCGGCACAGCAAGGCGAAATCGGCGCGTGCGCCTGCTCAGTGACCGGCTGCGTCCCTCAGCCGCCTGCCTTCGTGCGCTTTGATCCGGCGATGCTCGGCGACGATCACGAGAACTCCGGCGACGATGCACACGGCGCTGACGACACCGGCGACCACCGCCCAGCCCGCGAACCCGTATCCGGCCGCGGTGAGGGTGAGCGCGACGGTCACAATGCCTATGCCGACCAGAATGATGCCCGGCCAGTTCCGGGCGTCCTCGATGGATTCCCCGGCATGCGTGCGGACAGTGCGGGCATGATCCGGAAAAGTCTCATGGGGGCGGCCGTGCTGCTCAGCGGCGCCGGAGCCCGCGTTCGATTCGTTCGGTCCTGGCAGCATCGGGTTGTCCTTTCTGTTCAGCGCCAACTGTTCAGCGCCAACCTGTTCAGCGGCAACGATTTCGGTGCGCGCGACCACGGCACCGGAAAAAGCCCTCGTCGCGGCGAACCATGCCGTCATAGCGGTCGGATGCCCGCGTTACGGGCTCCGAAACGCGGGTACGACGTGAGCGAGTCGCCCGATCCTCGGGGGCTCACACAACTCGAGACGTCCGAGGAGGACACCGATGACAACAGCACGGGACATCATGACCCCCGACGTGGAATGCATCCGCTCCAGCGACACCATCGTCACGGCCGCGCAGCGGATGGCGGAGTTGAATGTCGGCGCCCTGCCCATCTGTGGGGAGGACAACCGGCTGAAGGGCATGCTCACCGACCGCGACATCGTCGTCAAAGTGATCGCCGAGCGCAAGGACCCCCTGGGGGTGGACGCGGGCGAACTCGGCGGCGAAGAATTGGTCACCGTCGACGCCGACGACGACGTACGCAAGGTCATGTCGGTGATGTCGCAGCATCAGGTACGGCGCGTGCCGGTCCTGGAACACGGCCAACTGGTCGGCATCGTCGCGCAGGCGGACGTCGCCACCTCGGTCGAGAACACCGAGTCGGGCAGCACGGTGGAGGCCATCTCGACCGACTTCTGATCCAGTCTGCTCAGACCGCGGCCGGGTGCAAGTCATAGACCGCGTACGCCGCACGAATCACCGGCTGGGCGACATTGCGCACCCGGATGCCGCCCGGAGTCGTGCCGCGCTCGGCGCCGGCGTGTGCGTGACCGTGCACCGCCAGATCGGCTCCGTGCGCATCGATCGCCTCGCCCAGCAGGTAGGAGCCGAGAAACGGATAGATCTCCCGCGGCTCGCCGTGCAGCGTGTCACTGATGGGCGAATAGTGGGTGAGGGCGACCGTGATATCCGTGTCCAGGGCGGCCAGCGCACGGCCCAGCGCGGCGGCCACTTCCACGGTGTGGGCGGCGAATTCACGCATCAGACGTTCGCCGAAGACACTGGCGCACTTGCCCGCGAAGCCGCCCCCGAAGCCTTTCGTGCCCGCGACCCCGAGCGTCGCCCCGTCGACGGTCAGTGTCACCGAGCTCCCTTCCAGGACCACGATGCCATGATCACCGAGCAGAGATGTGATGTCGTGCTCGGCGTCGCAGTGGTAGTCGTGATTGCCGAGCACGGCGGCGACCGGCACGCCGATGTCCGCGAACTCCGCGGCGACGACCTTCGCTTCGTCGACGGTGCCGTGGCGCGTCAGATCGCCGGCAAGCAGCAGGACGTCGGCGCGCTCGGGCAGCTCGCGCAGCGCGGGCCGCCACTGCCCGCGCGAATCCACGCCCATGTGTACGTCGCCGACCGCGGCTATCCGCATGCCGCTCAACTCCTTTCGGATTCGTCCTGCTCGAGCGTCTCGGTTTCCAGGGGCGGCGCCGGCCTGGTGACATGGACGTCGTTGTGAATGCGCGCGTGCGGGAGTTGTTCGCGCACTATGGTTTCCATCTGCTGTTTGCGTTCTTCGCTGCTCACTTCGCCGCCGAGCACCACGACGTCGCCGCGGATGGTTACCTGCACGCCGAGTTCGGCGGTGCGCGGATCCTCGGCCAGTGCGCGGCGCAAGTGGGCGACAATGTATTGCGGCTGCTCCATCAGTCCACCTTTCCGGTGCGGGTGATGCCGAGATCATCCAGCAGGCCGAGGAAGGCCCGTGCGTACGGTGACGACTTGGTCTCCGCACGCACTACCTCCCAGTCCACCTGTTCCCGCAGGTCTCGCGCTATGTGCAGGATCGGGCTGAGGTCGAGTCGATGGGCGTCGAAGACGAGTATCTTGTCCACCATCAGGTCGGTGCCGCTGATCACCGGTGCTCTGGTCGGTCCGATACGCAACACGGAGGCCCGATCGAGCAGCTCGTCGGTCACTTCGCGGTCGTTCGGACGGTAGATCAGGTCGATGAGGATGTCGTCGGCGTAAACCTTGCGCAGCCAGTTCTCCGGCGGTTCGCATACCCGAAGTCCCGCGCGTGCCAGCACGTGGACCGCCCGCGCCGCGTCCGCCGGTTTGACGAAGAGATCGACGTCGTGTTGCGAGGCCGGACCGCCGCGAGCGTAGACCGCGCAGCCGCCGGCCACCGCGAAACGGATATCGGTTCCGGCCAGCGCGTTGACCGCGCGAGTGAGCGCGTGCAGCAGCTGATCGGTGGTCACGGCCATACAGCGGTGGTACCCGGCAGATGCCCGGTTAATCGAGGTTTCACCGGGTATGCGATGGGATACGGACAGCCCGTGCCGCGTCGCGAGCCGATTCCGGAGCACAGCACCATACGGAAGGCAGCGATCATGCCCAAGACGACAGCAGGCGGCGAACCCGACCAGTCCGAGTTGCCGGCCACCTTGCGCCGGTCGGACGAGAAGGCTCGACGAACCTTCGCGCAGGCGCACGACGCCGCGCTCGAACAGTACGACGGTAACGAGGAGCGCGCCCATCGTGTCGCCTACGGCGCGCTGAAACACAGCTACGAGAAGGTCGGTGATCACTGGGAGCGCAAACCGCGCCCCGGCCCCTCCGACGAACGCGCCGAGATCGGCGGTTCGGGGACCGAAGGGGAGACTGCCGAAGGAGTCGACGCCAATGCGCCGAAGCGGCACTTGCTCAACGTCGCTCGACGGCTCTCGATCCCCGGCCGCTCCCAGATGACCAAGGACGAGCTCGTCGAGGCGATCGAGCAACGCAATCGCCGGGAGACCCAGCGTGCCCGAGAATGACGACGCCTGGGTGCGCCGCGAGCGTGGTGAGACCGAAATCGAACGACTCGACCGCAATTGGGCCAGTCTGATTCAGGAACTGCGTGTTGTGCAGACCGGCGTGCAGTTCCTGTTCAGTGCGCTGTTGATCCTGCCGTTCGAGCCGTCGTTCGGCACGTTGTCGCCGGGCATGCACGCGCTGTATATCGCGACCCTCGGTGCCGCGGTGGGGGCGACGGTCTTCCTGGTCGCGCCGGTGTCTTGGCACCGCATTCTGTTCCGGCGGCACCGGCTGGGTAACGTCGTCGCGGCGGCGCACCGATGCGCGATGGCAGGAGTGGCGCTGCTGGGGCTCGCCTTGATCGGGGCGGTGATCCTCGTGGTGGACCACGTCGCGGGAAGAGTGGAAGCCCTGGCCGCGGGAAGTGTCCTCGCCGCGATGTTCTTGGCGGCATGGCTCATCGCGCCGTGGCGTTGGCGCGGCACACCGGCTGATCTGTGACCCGGCGATCGCTCACCTGGCCCGGGACACGACCTCACCCGCATGCGCGGGAGCGCCGCGGTGATAGGCATCGAGCGTCTCGACCGCGACGCGATCCCAGCAATGGCGGTCGGCCGCGCGCTGATAGCCTGCGGCGCCCCAGGTTTCACGCAGCGTCATATCCTCGAGCAGCGGACGCACCGCGCGGGCGATAGCGCCCGGCTCGAGTGGAGCGACCAATCGCCCGGTCACGCCGTCGACCACCGCGTCCAGCAGGCTGCCGACGCCGGTTGCGACCACCGGCCGGCCACATGCCATCGCCTCCCGCGCCACCCTGCCGGACGGCTCATACCACGGCGTGCACACCACGACGTCCGCGGAGCGGTACAGCCGCGGCAAGAGCGGTCGCGCCACCGGTCCGAGCAGCCGAAGACGTTCCCGCACACCGTATTCCGCGGCGATGTGGCGCAGTCTCCGACCTTCGGAGTTGTCCTCGTCGTCGGCCGTCGGGCCGCCGGCGATCACCAGTTCGGCGTCCGGCAGTTCCGGCAGCGCCTTGACTACCGCGTCGAATCCATTGCGCCGCACCAATTCCCCCGCGGCAACCAGCCGATGCCTGGCGTGCCGCTCGGCGCAGATCCCCACCGGGGCGAATACCGTGAGGTCGACGCCGCCCGGCACGATCGAAGTACGGAAGCGCGGCACTCCCATCCTGGTCAGTTCCACGGCTTCCTCGTGGCAGCTCGCCACGACGTGCGCCGCCCGGATCGCGATCAGCCGCTCGAACCGGATCCGCGAGCGTGGGCTCGGGTCCGCGAGACCTTCGCAGCGCCGTTGCACCGCGCCGAGTCCGTGAAACGTCAGCACGACCGGGATGCCATGCGCCCGCGCCGCCAGCTCGGCGGCGAGCCCGGACAGCCAATGATGTGCGTGCACGATGTCCGGCTGCTCGGCGGCCCAGTGCCGCTGCAGGAACGTGCCGAACTCGCCGAGATGGGGCAGTGTCCGGTCGCCGGGCAGCCGAGTGGGTGGTCCGGCCGGCACGGACACAACGCGGTAGCCGCCGTCGGCGACGAGTTCGGCGGGAGTCCCCGCTGTGGTGCGCCGGGTGTAGACCGTCACCTCGTGTCCGCGCCGCGTGAACGCCGCCGACAATCCGGCCACGTGGAGACCGCGCCCGCTCGCTTCGGCGGAACTCCCTTCGGCGAGCGGGCTGGCGTCTTCGGAAACCATGGCGATCTTCACCGGTTGCTCCGTTCTCGTCGCGGGGCTCGATCGGGACGCGCGAAAACGCGCGGCTGCCCAGCGATCGGCATCGCGTGACGTTCGGGGAATATGTGTCGGATATGCCCCCGAGGGCGACGGATGAAACCCCGCATCGGGCCGCGACCCGCGGCGGAAGCGGATCGCCTCGCTCGCGAGCGCGTTGCGGCGGTGTCAGGTTCTCCGGCCGAACGCTGTCGGGAACGGGTCGGTCGTGCCACACTGTATGGAGGTTGAGATCACAGCCGACCCCGGTTCGACGCACGGCGCAGCCGGTAGATGGGGCGGCATGACAACCGATTCACCCCGAGCGCCGCCCCTCGCCTAGTCGTCGCGGAGAACTGGAATCCCCCAGATGGGAGGTTCGACTTGTCTGCCATTTCTCTGCTACGAGAGCATGCCGAGGGTGTGCATCTCGACGGTTCGGGACCGGGACGTCGGCGCGACAACCGGTTGTGGGCACAGCGGGTCGATCGGCGCCGCGAATGCGTGGTGGTCCGAGTCGAGGGCGAGTTGGACGCCGCCGTGTCGACCGAGTTCTTCGCCACGGTCGACCGAGCGTTGCAGTCACAGTGCGATGCCGTGGTGCTCGACCTGCGGGCGGCACGGTTCATGAGTTTGCGCGCGGCACTACAGCTCGGCGCGCTCCGCAAGGCCGCGTCCAGCGGTCCTGACCTGCGGATAGTCGCCGGTGGATCGGGAGTCGAGCGGGCGCTGGAGGTCACCGGTGTTCGGCCGCTGTTCCGACGCTACCCCTCGATGCGGACGGCACTGGACGCGTGAGCGGGCGAATAACGGACATAGCCGAGCGTCGGCGAATGAACCAGGACGCAGCACGCGCACGACGCAGCCATGCGTAGACAAGCCACTGTGGTGAACTGACCACGACTTTCGGTTCTGGCTCGTCGACCAGCGATGGGAATGGTCCGGACGAGGTGGCTCTGCTGCACGGCTATACGCCGGGATGCACGGCTGAACGCCAGGCATGGTGACACCGACAACGGCGCTGTGGCAGACACACAAGCACCCGACGACCGCGCGGCGGTGGCCCGGTGCCTTGGCGAGATCGGTGCAGGACGTGGAGCCGTTCTCCAGCCGCCATCGGATCGTCGATACCGCTGGTGCGATCCACCATGTGATCTTGGTGGCCGATCCCAGTAGCCGATCCCATGGTGGACGAGGCCGTCGGCGCGGTCGAGGAGCATCGGCAGGAAACGCTGGACGACGCGCTGGCGCGTTGTACGCCGCTCGTGCCGTGATCGAACAGGCGAAAGGCGCACGCATGCTGGTCGACGGTGTCAGCGCCGAGCAGGCATTCCGTGTGCTGTGCGGGCGGCCGCAGGAGACCGACGTGAAGCTGCGCCCCTGCGTGAGGCTGCGGCCCCCTGGCTGCGCGATTGGTCGCCGACTTGCCGGCATAACCGTTGGCCTGCGTACCGAATTCGATCACCTGCCGCTCGCCGCCCACAAGCGGAGCGACGCAGAATGACCAGGGGTTTCGATCCGGCGGCGCCGGGTACGTCACGACCGAGGAGCGCGGCGGTCATTCGATTCACATCCGCGGCGAATGCGGCGTCGCGGGCGGCTCGGGACAATCCGCAGCGGCACCCAGGTCGCCTTGCGGCGGCTGCGAGGACAAGGTGGTGATCGGCCATGGGGGAAATGGGGGAGTGGATCTCCCAATCCGCTACCGAGACGACGACGGTCGGCGTGCGCGTGCCCGCCCAGCTGGAGCAGCTGACCATGCTGCGCGCTCTTGCCGAAACCGTCGCCCTCATCGCGGACTTCGCCCTGGACGAGGTGACCGACATCCGGCTCGCACTGGATGAGGTGGCGACCTCGCTGATCCTGGACGCGGCGCCTGGCTCGATGCTCGACTGCGAGTTCACCTACGACGCCGACAAGATGTTCGTGCACGTCTCGTCGGTCGCTGCCGCGGAGTCGGTGATCGGCCAGGCGGGCTTCGGCTGGCACATCGTGCGGACCCTGACCGCCTCGCTCGCCGCTGCTCAGGGCTCCTACGACGGCATGCTCGGCGGACATCCGACAGTGATCGACTTCAGTTGGGTGCGGGGTGCCGCGGATGACGGGTGAGTCGAGATCGCGCGGTGACAGCTACGACAACATCGAACCTCTGTTCGAGAAGATCGCCGCCCTGGCCTCGGACGATCCGCGCCGGGAGGCGATGCGGCAGGAACTCATCGAACGCTGTCTTCCGCTGGCCGAGCACATCGCGCGGAAGTTCTCCGGGCGCGGCGAGAATTTCGACGACTTGCTGCAGGTCGCTCGGCTGGGGTTGGTGCAGGCCGCGGACAGGTTCGATGTGGCGCGCGGATCGTCGTTCCTGTCGTTCGCGGTTCCGACCATCATGGGCGAGGTTCGTCGGCATTTCCGGGACAACACCTGGGCCGTGCGGGTACCGCGCCGGACCAAGGAGATCCAGCTGAGCATCGGCGCGACCGTCGAGATGCTGTCGCAGCGCCTCGGCCGGATGCCGAAGGCCAGGGAGATCGCGGCGGAGTTGGAGGTCGATCTCGTCGAGGTGACCCAGGCCCTGATCGCGGGCAACGCCTACCAGTCGTCGTCCATCGACGCGGTGGCCGGCGACGACATCGAGAACGCCCCGTTGCCGCTCTTGGACAGCCTCGGCGCCGAGGAGCCCTCCTATCACCTGGTCGAAGACTTCATGGCGGTGAAACCGCTGATCGGCGAGCTTCCCGACCGCGAGCGTCAGGTGCTGATCATGCGATTCTTCGAGTCGCTGACGCAGAACCAGATCGCCGAGCGTCTCGGTGTGTCCCAGATGCATGTCTCGCGGATCCTGTCCAGGACCTTGAACTCGCTGCGTGAGCAGGCGCTGCGGGATTGAGCGCTGCGAGATCGAGCACTGTCACACCGCATCCGGCGGTCGGGGGTCCGGCGACGGTCCCGGTAGTCGCGGGGCCGGCGCGGGTCTGCCTGGTTCCGGCGGCGGCGCCGGTTCCGGAATCGGCGGCAGGGGGCCGGGGCCCGGTGGAATGGGATCGGGCGGAACAGGATTCGGGTTCGGGATGGGATCCGGTTCCGGAATCGGCGGCACCGGATCCGGTTCCGGGAAGGGCGGCACGGGGTCCGGCTCGGGCGTCGGGGGAACGGGATCCGGGACCGGCCGCGCCGTGCTGACGCTGCGCATGCGAACTCCTCCTCGTTTGTGTGATCGGGCCGCAGCCGTGTGATTCGCCGCAGGTGTGTGATTCGCCCGCCGCAGCCGTGTGATCGACCGCAGCGGCGGCGGGTGCGGCGCAGGTCCGATCACCGGCCGGTTACCCGCTGATTGCGGGACGAACCCAGCCGGCCCTCGGATTTCACCCGGCAGGGCCGACCAGTTTGCGGCGTTCGTCCCCCGGGTAGTCAGACAGGAGCCGGACAACAGATGCCGATGGCTCGAGGAGCTCGTCATGACCGACCAGCGCCGACCAGGCACCCGGAATCCGCAATTCGGGCCGGGTGGTTCTGGGTCGCCGACGCAGGCCCAGCGTGTTTCCGTCACGAGGAATCACGCCGTCATTCGCCGCTGGGCGCAACAGCGTGGCGCCCGGCCCGCGACCCTGCCGGGTAGCGAGTACGACGGTCGGCTCGGCGTGCTGCGCTTCGACTTCCCCGGGTACGGGGGCGCCGTGCTGCGCCGGGTGGGATGGGAAGAATGGTTCGCCACTTTCGACGCCAGAAAGCTGCGTTTCTGGTATCAGGAGCGCAACGCGGACGGGTCGCCGAGCAACTTCAACCGCCTCGAGGCGCCGCGGTAGCCGTGGGGCCGCTGTGATTCGAGTTCAATCCGGCCGCCTTTGATAGCCAGAATCCCGAATTGGTGGTGCAGAACACAATTTCACTGCCACCCCAGGCATGTCGCCAGCTCGTCGGCGGGGCATCGGTATTGGGTGCTGTGCTAGCGAAAGCAACTGCACCCGAGGGTATTTCGTGAAGATCCCGGTGGACTGCCCAGCACCCGCGCCGGCGCGATGTCCAGGTCAGCCGAGGACCCGATCGCCGCCGGGCTGGCGCGGCATATAGCGTGTACGGACGACCCGAGGAGGCTCCGAGCCGGTCTGCCGGACGTTTACCGGCCGGGATCTCGGGTACTCGAAGGCGAGCAAGGTTGCTCGAAAGCGGAAGGTCGCGTCGGTATGGGGATGCGGTTGTCCGCATCGTGACGCGCTTACGCATGTCTGCAAGGGATAAGGTCTTGAGCGCAAACCTGATGATCGTGGAAGACGACGACCGAGTCCGTGGCGCGTTACGCCTCGCGATGGAGGATGAGGGCTACGACGTCGACGAGGCGGAGGAAGCCGAGGATGCGCTCACCCATCTGCGCAGCAACGGCGTGCCCGATGTCATGATCGTGGATCTGATGCTCGGCGGCATGGACGGATTCGAATGTATCCGGGAGATCCGCCGCGACCACGACGTGCCGATAATCGTGGTGAGCGCCCGCGACGACACCCATGACGTGGTGGCCGCCCTGGAAGCGGGCGCCGACGATTTCGTCACCAAGCCGTTCGAGATCAAGGAGATCACCGCGCGGATGCGGGCGGTGCGCCGCCGCGCCCGGCTGACCGCTGAGCGCGAGACACCACAGGAGATGGTGCTGGAGGCCGACGACACGGCTCCGCTGGTGCTGGCGCAGGACAGCGGCGTAGTGCGCCGCGGCGACGAGGAGATCCGCCTCACACTCACCGAGTTCCGGTTGCTGTGCGAGCTGGCGGAGTCACCCGGCCGGGTGCTCAGCCGCACGGTACTGCTCGAACGCGTCTGGGACCGCGGGTTTTTCGGTGACGAGCGGATCGTGGACGTGCACATGCGCAGGTTGCGCACCAAGATCGAACGGGATCCGTCCGATCCGCGCGTCGTGGTGACGGTGCGCGGCCTCGGCTACCGCCTCGATGTCCGGCGCTGAGCGCCGCTTCGATGCGAAACGCTGGAGTCCAGGTGTCTGGAGCCTGCGCGCCCGGGTGACCGCGGTCTTCGCGGCGATTGCCGCGTTGATGTCGCTGGTGCTGGTCGTATCGATGTTCGTCGTCAGCCGCGGCTACCTGGACGTGCAGCGGCAGAGCGCGAGCGGCGAGCCGTCCGGTGACCTGAACGCCGATCTGGATCTCCTGCGTAACGTGCTGATCGGCTGTGCCGTCGCGGTCACTCTGATCGGCGCTGCGGTCGGCTGGTGGGCGAGCAAGCGGGTGCTGACCCCGCTGCACCAGCTCGCCGGCACGGCCGCGCGCATAGCCTCCGGAGACCTGGACCTGCGTCTGGCTGCCAGCGGGGACCAAGACCTGGCCACGACGGTCGAATCGTTCAACAGCATGGTCGACTCGCTGCAGCGGCGCATCGAACGTGAGCACCGCCTCTTCGGCGACGTCAGCCATGAGCTGCGCACCCCCCTGACCACTCTGATGGCCAGCGTCGACGTGCTCAACCGCAACCGCGGTGATCTGCCCGAACGCTCCCAACGCGCGGTCCAGCTGGTGACCGCCGAGGTGGACCACTTGCGCAGGCTGCTGGACGATCTGCTGGCGTTGGCCCGGGTGGAGGCGGGCATGCACCATGGCGACGCCGAGCCGCTGTCGGTGCGCGAGCTGCTCACCCACACGTTGGCCGATCGTCGCTACCCAGCGGAGCTGCTCACCGTCGACCAGGACGTCACCGTGCGCGGTCGCAAGCTGGAGCTGGAACGCACGGTGGCGAACCTGCTGCACAATGCCGATCGGCACGGCGGCGGTGTGGTCGCGGTCACCTTGTGCCGGGACGGCGCCGAGGCGGTGATCAGCGTCGATGACGCGGGACCAGGCGTGTCACCCAGGGACCGGACGCGCATTTTCGAGCGGTTCGCGACCGCGCGCGGCGGCCGCCGCTCGGCGGGTGGGACCGGGATCGGCCTCGCACTGGTCGCCGAAACCGTCGCGACTCATCACGGCAGGGTCGACTGCACCGAGCGGCCCGGCGGCGGCGCGCGGTTCGTCATACGCCTGCCCCGCCTCGACGACATCCATTCGTAACACGACCGTAAAGAACTCGACCACTTCAGCTCAAAGTCGCTTCGCAAGCCTGGATAAGTACTGCTGACCCGACGAGGGAGTTGTATGTCACTGCCAACCCTGTCTCCAGCGGAGATCGAACGATCGCACGTCGAAAACGCTGCGGCCGCTCTGGGATCCGCACCGTCCCGGAACCACACCGGGCCGGTCGTGGTCCTGCGCACACCCCGACTGGACGATGGCGCCGCGATGTGGCGGATCGCCAAGGATTCCGTGGTGCTGGATCTCAATTCGAGTTACGCCTACTTGATGTGGTGCCGCGATTTCGCCGGCACTTCCGTAGTCGCCGAACTCGACGGCCGCATCGTGGGATACGTGATCGGATATGTTCGCCCGCAGGCGTCCGACACCCTATTCGTCTGGCAGATCGCGGTGGATCAATCGCAGCGCG
Source organism: Nocardia glycosmidis (assembly GCF_052545115.1). Taxonomy (NCBI): domain Bacteria; kingdom Bacillati; phylum Actinomycetota; class Actinomycetes; order Mycobacteriales; family Nocardiaceae; genus Nocardia; species Nocardia glycosmidis. The sequence continues at coordinate 61,440 of NZ_JBQWRH010000020.1, forward strand.
GCCGCGGCATCGGTGCCGAGCTGCTGCACACCTTGCTCGATAGTGTTGTGGCGCAAGGAGTTTCGGTACTCGAGACGACGATATCGCCGGACAACGCTGGATCCATCGCATTGTTCACGTCGGTGGCGAGAACGAGGGGGAGCGACATCACCGAGCGCCCCCTGTTCGATGCCGGCGTCTTCCCGGACAGCCACGCACCCGAAGAGCTGTACCGCATCGCACCGACCGCCCGAACCACCGAGGAGGATCACCGATGATCAACGCCGACACCACCATTTTCGAGAGCCTGGAATCCAACGTGCGGGGTTACTGCCGTGCCTGGCCCACCGTGTTCACCACCGCGAAGGGCAGTTGGCTGCGCGATGAGGAAGGCAAGGATTACCTGGACTTCTTCGCCGGAGCCGGTGCGCTGAACTACGGGCACAACAACGACGTGCTCAAGCGTTCGCTGCTGGACTACATCGCCTCTGATGGCATCACCCACGGCCTGGATATGTCCACCGCGGCCAAACGGGAGCTGCTGCATGCGTTGCGCGACACGGTCTTCACGCCGCGCGGCCTGGATTACAAGGTCCAATTCCCCGGCCCGACCGGGGCGAATGCGGTGGAGGCCGCGCTCAAACTCGCCCGCAAGATCACCGGCCGCGAGACGATCGTCAGCTTCACCAACGCCTTTCACGGCATGACCCTCGGTGCGCTGTCGGTCACGGGCAACGCCGCCAAGCGCGCGGGAGCGGGAGTGCCGCTCGTGCATGCCGCTCACATGCCCTACGACGGCTACTTCGACGGCACGACCGCCGATTTCCAATGGATGGAGAAGGTCCTCGACGACACCTCGTCGGGCTTCGACCGCCCCGCCGCCGTGATCGTGGAAACCGTACAGGGCGAAGGCGGCATCAACGTGGCGCGCGCCGAGTGGCTGCGGCATCTCGCCCAACTCTGCGCGGCGCGGGAGATCCTGCTCATCGTCGACGACGTGCAGATGGGTTGCGGACGCACCGGACCGTTCTTCTCCTTCGAGATCGCGGGTATCACCCCGGACATCGTCACCTTGTCCAAGTCGATCGGTGGCTACGGCTTGCCGATGGCGCTGGTGCTGTTCAAGCCGGAGTTGGACGAGTGGTCGCCGGGCGAGCACAACGGCACCTTTCGCGGCAACAATCCGGCGTTCGTCACCGCGACCACCGCGCTGCGGCACTTCTGGTCCGACAGCACCCTCCAGTCCGCAACCCAAGCCAAGGGGGAGCGGATCGCACGTGCACTCAGTGAACTGGCCGGGTACTTCCCGGGTGTCTCGACGCGCGGTCGTGGTCTCGTGCACGGCATCGTGTTCGACGACCCTTCGCAGGCGGGCAAGGTCTGCCAGATCGCGTTCGAGCGTGGGCTGCTGGTGGAGACTTCCGGCTCCACCGACGAGGTGGTGAAACTGCTTCCACCGCTGACGGTCACCGAGCAGGAAATCGAGCAGGGCCTGCACGTTCTCACCGGAGCGGTCGAGTCGGTATGCGGCGGAATCGGGGCGGCCGCATGATTGTGCGCACCACCGCGGAGATCACCGGCACCGAGCGAGACGTTGCGAGTACGGGCTGGCGCAGCAAGCGCATCATCCTCGGCGGCGATAACGTGGGTTTCTCCTTCCACGAGACCACCATCGACGCCGGCACCGTGCACGAGTTCCACTATCAGCATCATGTGGAAGCGGTGTGGCTCATCGAGGGCGAGGGCACGTTGACCGATCTGGACAACGACGTCAGCTACCAGCTCGCGCCCGGCTCGATGTACCTGCTCGACGGGCACGAACGCCACCGGCTCGAGGTTCGCACCCGGATGCGGATGATGTGCGTGTTCAACCCGCCGGTCACCGGGCAGGAGGTTCACGACAGCAACGGCGTCTACCCACTGGTCGCCGCGACGATCGGAGGATGAGCGCCCCAATGGTTCTGCGGCACACCGGCACCCGGCCCGAGACCGACCGCTACGATCGCTACCCGACCCGACTCGGCACACCCGCGCCGCATTTGGAGCGCGCCGACCCCACGGTGTGGGGGAAGATCGAGAGTCCGCAGCTCGCATCGTTCGACGCCGATGGTTTCGCCATCCTCGACGAGTTGCTCACTCCTGCCGAGGTGGCCGAGTTCGGCGCGGAGATCATCCGGCTCGCCGGGGATCCCGAGTTGCGCGACGACAAACGGCTCATCGTGGAGAAGTCGTCGAATCGGGTGCGCTCGATCTTTCAGGTGCACAAGCTCAGCGCGGCGGTCGCTGAGCTCGTGCGCGATCCCCGGGTGCTCCGGTTGGCCGAGCAGGTGCTCGGATCGGAGGTGTACGTGCACCAGAGCCGGGTGAACTACATGCCCGGCTTCCGGGGCACCGGTTTCTACTGGCACTCGGACTTCGAGACCTGGCACGCCGAGGACGGGATGCCGGCCCCGCGCGCGGTGAGCCTGTCGATCACGTTGACCGACAACTATCCGATCAACGGCAGCCTGATGGTGATGCCGGGCTCGCATCACACCTTCGTGCCGTGCCTGGGCAGTACCCCTGCCGAGCACTATCGGGAGTCGTTGCAGGAGCAGGAGATCGGGGTGCCGACCACCGAGGACATCACCACCTTGGCGAACCGGTACGGGATCAGCCAGTTCACCGGGCGGGCGGGCTCCGCACTGCTGTTCGACTCCAACCTGATGCACGGTTCGTCGAACAACATCACGCCGTTTCCCCGCTCGAACATTTTCGTGGTGTTCAACAGCGTGCACAATGCCCTTGTCGAGCCGTTCGCCGCGCCGGCGCGGCGGCCGGGCTATATCGGCAGCCGCGACTTCACGCCCCTGTCGGCCTGACCGATCCGTCGGCTGGGCAGCCTTCGGGCTTGTTCACGACTCGGCGCGGCCGCTTTTCGGCACGCCGTGACGTGATGTTCTCGAAGGCGCCCAGGCCGGATCCACGCCGCGGCACAACGGTCGAACGCGGCGCCGGATCACCGACCCGCCGCGGTTGGGCGGCGTGAACGCGAGGCCGGGGCAGTAGCGATACCGGTTGCGCAGCCGCAGGATGGCTGTGCCGACTCGCGGCACCAGCCGGAAGCTCTGCCTTCCGATGCGCGCGCTGCGGACACCATGGTGAGCCGGTACTCGTTGATCATCCGGAGGGCGGCCCGGCGACCACGTCGGAATGCTCGGCGGCGCCGGCCTGCCCCGAATCGGCCTCGGTGTGCTTGCCCTGCTGGGCGAGCAGGTCGGCGAGCCCGGCCATGGCGCGAGGTTCACGGCGGTCGGCGGCGGTACGCCACCAGGATTCGGCGCCGACCGGATCACCGTGCCGGTATCGGACCAGCCCTAGTTCGTATGCGGCGCCCGCGTGCCCTGCCGCGGCGGCCTGGGCCCATAGGCCACAGGCCTGTTCTTCCTCACCCATAGACGACAGGGCGACGCCGAGATCGTAGAGTGCGTCGCGATAGCCGGGGTCGCCCGAATGCTTGGTCTCCGTCGTGCGCTGCGGCGGCGCATCTGCCGCGGCGGGTTCGCCGACTGGCGGTGATGACGGCGCAGAGCCGAGAGCCGCAGCTGGGGGTGGCGAGTTCTGGGGGGACAGGCTGGGAACTGACTGCGTGGAACTCGTCGCGTTCGGCATCGTCGGGAACAACGGGCTGTCCTCGTCCTGCTGCGGGATGTGTGTTGTTTGCGTATTCGACGGCTGCGGGCGCAGCGCTGAGATCCAGGAATCAGCCTCCGGCTGGGTGTTCGCAACCGGCGGGCCGAAGGGAGGACTCGGAGCATCTTCAGTGTGCTGCACCGCATTCGACGCCTGTGGGCTGGAAGCGGGGCGCAGGATATCCGCTGCCGCAGACGTGGTCAGCGGGCTGGAAGATTTCCGGATGGCGGTAGTGGCGGATTCGACTGCAGCGGCGTCGATGCGCGGAACAGGCGTCGTCGGAGCGGTAGGGGGATCTTCTGGGGATGCGGACGAGGCCGCTGGTGTACTCATCGCCATCGGTGTCGTTGTGGGTTCAACGGCGGCGGGTGCATTCGGCGCGCCGACCGCGGGGGCGGTCGACACCTCCACGACCAGGTTGGCGAAATTCGGTGGTCCCTCACCGATACTGCACCACAAGACGACTCGCCCTTCGGGCTGGTGCTCGACCACGATTCCATAGTTTCCGGTCCACGACTTCTGGGTGCCGAATTCGTCCACCCAGACCGGCGTGAGCCGCACCAATGTGCTCGGCGCTGTCGGTGTCACGTGAAAACCGACGCCTGCTGCCAATGCGTCACTCCAGGCATCGACTCCGCCCAACAACCTTCCGTGCAAATCCACGTAGCCGTCCACCACGGATAGACCGATCCCCAGTCCGCGTAGTCCGGCGGGCGGGGCCGCGGAGAGCATTGTCACGGTGACGGTCGTCGGCGAAGGGCCGATCTGCTCGGTGTACATCGGATACACCATGCTGCCGCGCAAGCGAATCGGGTCAGCGCTCTGGTAGCGCGCGGCCAATGGCACGGCTTCGGGCGAATGCCGGGCCGCCCAGGACGAATACGGATCGTTCACGCTCGCGTCCGCCTTTCCGCCCTCTCCCGACCGCCGCCCCGCGCCGGGCGGCCGGGTATACGGTACTCGCCGCCAACCGGAACAGCGCCGCTATCCCATGGCACTCGGCAACACCCTGCGCGACAACGCTGCCGATGAGCTCACGGCGCTCCAGCCGCGCTCAGCGCGGGTCTGCGGTGTCTGATTCCGGTAATGGTTCGAACCTGTCGTGCACCCGGGTCCCGGCACGGACCGCGTATGCACCGAACGTAGCGTGAAGACATGGGCGAGCGACTGGTTGTTATCGGTGGTGACGCGACAGGCATGTCGGCGGCCTCGCAGGCGCGCCGGATGAAGGACTCGACCGCACTGGAGATCGTGGTCTTCGAGCGCGGCGAGTTCGCCTCGTTCTCGGCGTGCGGCATCCCGTACTGGGTGGGCGGCCACCTCAGCGAGCGGGACGCCCTGATCGCGCGCACAGCCGAAGAGCACCGCTCCCGCGAGATCGACCTGCGGATGCGCACCGAGGTGACCGAGATCGATGTCGCCGGAGGCCGGGTGCGTTTCCGCGCCCGCGATACCGGCACTCGAGCGTGGATGGCCTACGACCACCTGGTGATCGCCACCGGCGCCCGGCCGGTCCGTCCGCCGCTGCCGGGCATCGATGCGGGCGGCGTGCACGGCGTGCAGACCCTCGACGACGGCCAGGCATTACTGGAGACGCTGCAGCGAGCCCGGGGCAACCGCGCTGTGGTGGTCGGCGCGGGCTACATCGGCGTCGAAATGGCGGAGGCGCTGATCCGGCGCGGCTACGACGTCACGATGGTCAACCGTGGCGCCGCGCCGATGTCCACGCTCGATCCGGACATGGGTGCCATGGTCTGCGAGGCGATGTGCGGTATGGGCATCAAGGTCGTCGGCGAGGCGGAGGTCTCCGAGATCCGGACCGGGGACGACGGCCGGATCACCGCCGTGGTGACCGACACCGCCGAGTACCCGGCGGACGTCGTGGTCCTCGGCATCGGTGTGCAGCCGGAGACAGAGCTGGCACGCGCCGCGGGACTGCCGCTGGGAGAGCATGGCGGACTGCGGACCGATCTCGCCATGCGCGTACGCGGGCACGCGAATATCTGGGCGGGCGGCGATTGTGTCGAGGTCCTGGATCTGGTCTCCGGCCGCGAACGCCACATTCCGCTCGGCACGCACGCCAACAAGCACGGCCAGATCATCGGGGCCGGGATCGGCGGTGGATACGCGACCTTTCCCGGAGTGGTCGGCACCTCGGTGAGCAAGGTATGCCAACTGGAGGTGGCGCGCACGGGTTTGCGCGAAAAGGACGCGCGGGCAGCAGGCCTGCAGTACGTGACGGTCACCGTCGAATCCACCAGCCGCGCCGGCTATTACCCGGGTGCGGAGCCGATGACGGTGAAGATGCTGGCCGAGCGGCACACGGGCCGGCTGCTCGGCGTGCAGATCGTGGGACGCGAAGGCGCGGGCAAACGCGTCGACATCGCCGCCGTCGCACTGACCGCTGGGATGACCGTCGAGCAGATGACGATGTTGGACCTCGGCTACGCGCCGCCGTTCTCCCCGGTGTGGGATCCGGTTCTGGTCGCGGCCCGCAAAGCGGTGAGCGCCGTCCGTGAGCGCGGATAGCGGCGCGCTCAGCTGGTGGTGGCCTACCCGTTTCCGCGGCCTTCGCACGGCGCGTGCGAGCGGACCATGCCGCATGCTGCCCCAGCGGACCGAGGTCGGTATAGTCGCCGCGGATGAGTAGTGTCAGCGCCACAGCCGAAACGCCGATGTCCCATAACCGTCGACTCGGGCGTGTGCTGCGGCTGGCGCCGGTCTTGGCGGTCGCCTTCTCCGCTTTTTGTCTCCTGGCGCCGGTATGGCCCTTCCGGGAGATCACGGGAGGGTTCATCGATCTGCAGGTATATCGGCTCGGTGTCGATGCCATGCGACACGGCGCCGACATGTACGGCCAGCTGCCGCAGACCACGATCGGCGCGGGCCTTCCGTTCATCTATCCGCCGTTCGCCGCGCTCGCGCTGGGTCCGTTCGCGATGCTGCCCTGGGATGTGGCCGCGCTGAGTTTCTTCGTCTCCTCGGTGGCCGCGCTCACCATTGCGCTCTACGTGGTGGCGCGGCGGGTGTGGCCGGACGAGTCGCAGCGCAAGGTGGCGGTGTGGGCAACGGCCTGCGCGGCGCCGCTGGGACTGCTGCTCGAGCCGGTCCATTCGACGTTGGACTTCGGTCAGGTCAACCTGCTGTTGATGGCGCTGGTCGCCGCGGATTGCCTGACCCAGAAGCCGCGCTGGCGCCGGGGCATGCTGATCGGCATCGCCGCGGCGATCAAGCTGACACCGGCGGCATTCGTGCTGTACTTCCTGGTGCGCCGGGACTACCGCGCGGCGGCGACCGCTGCCGTCACCGGTGCCTGCGCAACGGCACTCGGCTTCGCGATCCTGCCGAAAGAATCAATCAAGTACTGGTTCGGTGGTCTCGGCAACGTGTCCGGGCTGAGCGGGTCCGCATTCCATACCAATCAGTCGATTCAGGCCGTGCTCTCCCGGTTCGAGGTGTCCGAGCCTGCCTTCACGGCGATCTGGCTGGTGCTCGGCGCCGCGCTGCTCGCACTGGTCGTCACCGCGATGCGCCGAGCTGCCGAGCTGCCCGCGCTCGCACTGGCCATCAACGCCGTCTTCACCCTGCTCGTCTCGCCGATCTCCTGGTCGCACCACTGGGTATGGATCGCGCCCGCATTGTTCGCTGTCGCCGGATACGCGACTCGTTTGCGTGGCAGGCACGCGATCTGCTGGTGGGCGACGTTCGCGGTCACCACGGCGGTATTCGTGATCGGTCCGCACAACTGGTTGCCCGATGGCGAGCATCGCGAATCGGCGTGGACGCCATGGCAGCACGTCATCGGCAACACCTACGTCTGGTACAGCGTGGTGCTGGTCGTGTTGTTCTTGTTCGGAAGCGGGCGCAGTGCCCCGCTGCGCCCGGAGCGGCCACACGCGGCGATCGACGCGGCCGCTGATGCCGCGACATCAGCTCGATGTGGCTAGCGGCCACCAGGATTCGATGCGCGGGAAAGAACCTGCCCGTCTTACGTCCGGTGCGGCAAGATGTTCAGAACCAGTGTGATCCCGGCCACGATGCTCCCGCACGCCACCAAGGTGGAGAAGGCTGACTGCGTGAGCGTCGCGATGCCGATCGAAAAGGCAAGGCACGTAGCTAAAGCAAGCGCGCCGGTTCCCCGTTCCACACCGGCGATCCGGCTTGGTCGGTGATCCGTCATAGCTGTGAGGTACCCAGGACGGCCGTTACGAAACCGTGATGCGAGGTCTGTTTTCTCCCATATTCATTCCGGGCGTACCGTACGGACGTACGGGTTTGGCAAGCGACCCCCGGAGTGGACGATGTGGGATCCTCGGCAGTACTTGGCTTTCGGCGACCACCGGTCCCGGCCCTTCTTCGACTTGCTGACCAGGGTCGGCGCCACTGAACCGCGGCGGGTGGTCGACCTCGGCTGCGGCCCGGGACATCTCACCGACGCACTCGCGCGGCGGTGGCCCGCTGCGTGCGTGCAGGCGCTCGACTCGTCACCCGACATGGTCGCGGCCGCGCGCGATCGCGGCATCGAAGCGACACTCGGCGCGGTGGAGGACTGGCAGCCAGGTGTGGATACCGATGTCGTCGTATGCAACGCTGTCCTGCACTGGGTGCCCGAACATCCCGCGTTGCTGACGAAATGGATGCGCCGACTGCCCGCGGACGCATGGTTGGCCATCCAGGTTCCCGGAAACTTCGACGCGCCCTCACATCGAGCGATCCGGCAGGTGGCCGCCCGAGGCGAATGGCGCGACCACCTCGGTCCGGCGGGCATCCTGGAACCTCCTGCAGTGCTCGATCCGGCGGGATACGCCGACCTGCTCGCCGCCGCGGGTGGCGTCGTCGATGCCTGGGAAACGACCTACCTGCAGCGTCTGGCCGGCGCGGACCCAGTGCTGAATTGGGTCACGGGGACCACGCTGCGCCCGGTCCGCGCGGCGCTCGATGATGAGCAGTGGCGTGAGTTCACCGCCCAGCTCGCCCCGCTCTTGCGGGATGCCTACCCACGCCGGGCCGATGGCACTACCTGGCTGCCGTTCCGCAGAGTGTTCGCCGTCGCCCAGAAGCGGTAGCCACCACATTCGGGCACTACCCGGCTACGGCGATCTGACACCTATTCCGGACTCACCATCGGCCGGCCGCGGATGTCCGCGGCCTGGCGGAGGGTTGACGGATGCCGCGTCGATCGCGATACTTCGATCGTCATAGCGATTGCGTATAACTTGTCCAGCGGCAACGCGACGGAGACAGATCAATGATGATCCATGCGGCAGTCGATGCCTTCCTGATGGCTCAGGTGGACGATCCTGTCCCCGAGGCTCCACCCAATTCGGACAAGATCCTCCAGCTACTCCGATACTTCACGTGGTTCGTGATCCTCTCCGGTGTCACCGGAATCATGTACGCGGGCGGAAGATTCGCCTGGGAGAAATGGCAGGGCGGTCCGCTCGCGTCGGCGAAAATGGTCGCGGGCGGCATGCTCGGCGGCGTCATCGCCACCAGCGCGGGGACGATCATGAACGCGCTGATCGGCTGAGCAGGTCCTGCGGCAGGGCGGCGTCGATTGCGGCGAGGCGAAATTCGGATTCGGCAATAGGCTGACCGCCGAATTCAGCTGGAGCGCAAAGCAAGAAAACGAATAGGCGCCGCCCATGGCGTACAGTTCGGGCGGCGCGGCCGGGGATTCGTTTCGGTTACGATCGGCAGCGTCGCCGCATCGGCTGATCGATGGACGGCGACAGCTGCAGGCTGCGCCTCCTAACTCACCTGATGACTGCGTCGAAATCTGCGAATGCAGGCCACATTCAGCTCACTGTGGTCCGCCGCGTAGAAGGCCTCAGATACACCAGACGACGCTACCGAGCGGAATGCATATGAAGGCCGAGCCGAAAGCCGGCGTCGCCGCGTCGGATGGCGTTTCGGCGGAGGCGGCGGGACCTGCGATGAGGCCAAGTGACAAGACCATTGCGGTCGCGGCGCAGATTTTCGTGATTCCTCTGGACATTGCGATCCTTCTACTGGATGACTCTTGAATCTGACTCACGGATTTCATGGTTCACCGTATGGCCGGCAAACGCTAGGCAAGGAAAAGTCAAGTTCGCTCGTGGTGCGTAACGGGAAGATCACCCCGAGGGACTTTTTCGGGGCGCGGGCCTCGAATCGCCCGCAGAAAAATACCGATAGCCTGTCGGAGGAAATCAAACCGTCCATGTCGCATGCGTTGTATCGGCCAGAAGGAACGTTGTGCCGGGTGACAGCAGTTCGGGAATTCTCTGCCGCCTCCCGTGGCGCGCGAAAGTGATCACATCGAAACGATCTTCGGATACGGACCCTGCCCGACTACCGGCGACCACTCGCCTCCCTCTTGCGTATCACCGGCTCGATCGGGTAGGCCGGATACCAGGAGGTGTTCGATGTCGTCGACACCCTATCCCGTGACGCGGACAGAAGAGGTCATCGTGCCGCCGGAACGTATCCGGCTGGCGGGGGTGCTGGCTGTCCCACAGGACTGCACCGCTGTGATTGCCTTCGCACACGGCAGCGGCAGTGGCAGGCACAGCCCGCGGAATCGTTTCGTTGCCGAGGTCCTGAATCGGGCCGGATTCGCGACGATGCTGGTCGACCTACTGACCCCGGACGAGGAGGGCGAGCGTTCGCGGATTTTCGATATCGAGTTGCTCGCCCAACGCCTGATCGAGACGACCCGCTGGCTGCGGACGCGTCCCGAATTGAGCGGACTGCCGACCGGTTACTTCGGAGCCAGCACCGGCGCCGCAGCGGCGCTGTGGGCGTCCACCGAACCCGGCGCCGAGATCGCGGCCATTGTCTCCCGCGGTGGTCGCCCCGACCTGGCCGGTCCGCGGCTGGCGCAGGTCCGGCCGCCGACGCTGCTCATCGTCGGCGGCAACGACCACTGGGTGCTCGAGGCCAACCGGGCGGCCCGGCTGCGGATGCCGTGCCCGAGTGAGATCGACGTGGTGCCCGGCGCGACACATCTGTTCGAGGAACCGGGCGCACTGGAACAGGTGGCGGATCTCGCCCGCGACTGGTTCCACCGCCATCTCACGGTCGTGCGGCGGTGAACACCACCGGGAAGTCATCGGGTCGCGACGCGACGCGGGTACCGAAGTCGTGGCTGATGTGCTCCATCATCTCGCACAGCCAGCGAGCTTCGCCCCGGGTGGCCCACTCGAGGCGCATGTGCCGTTCTCGCAGCGGAATCATGCGCACCTGCACCGTGTCGGCATCGATGGACGCGAGATAGAGCAAATGCAGTTCGGTGCGGTACCGCTCGTGACCGTGGATGCCCTCGTAGTCATCGATGACATCGCCGCATCCGTACAGAATCGGTTTGCCGCGGTAGATCTCGATCGGCCGCGGATGGTGTGCGGAATGTCCGTGTACGACATCGACCCCGGCGTCGATCAAACGATGCGCGAACTGCTTTTCGCTCGACGCCACCCCGTAGCCCCAGTTCGGTCCCCAATGCACTGAGACAATGGCGATATCGTGGTCGCGCTTGTGCGCCAATACTTTTGCGGCCACGTCATCGGCGGCCCGAGCGCTCGGTGATTCGCCGACCCGCCACAAGCCCGGCCGGTCGTGTCGCGCCGCCCAGGATTCCGGAACCCCGCTGGATCCGCCGGCGACCGAGACGATCACGACCCGGTGTTCGTGGTCGAGGTCCACGATCGCGGGTGCCTGTGCCTCGTTCAGATTCGCGCCCGCCCCGGCACGGCGGATGCCTGGGGAGTCGAGCGCTTCGAGGGTGTCGGCCAGCCCTGGGATACCGAAGTCGAGGACGTGATTGTTGGCCAAAGCGCAGACGACCGGCGCGATCGCGGTCAACACCGGCAAATTGTCCGGGTTCATCCGATAGTGGACGCTTTTGCCGGGCGCGAACAAGCCACCCGCGGTGATCGAGGTCTCCAGGTTGATCAGTCGAACCTCGGGGTCGACCTGGGAGAGCAGCGAGAGGACCGCACCCCAGGGCCGACCGTAATCGACCGGATAGGCGAACGCACCATATGCCCGCTCGGCCAGCTCCACATAGGTTCGCGCATCGTCGACGTACGGTTCGTGCAGCGTCGGCTCGCCCGGATGCGCCAGAATCTGGTCCACACCCCGGCCCAGCATGACGTCGCCGCCCAGCAGAACCGTCGACATACCACCATTGTCGATCTTCCGCCGGCCATGCGCTCGTGCAGGGACACGCTCGCGAGCGGGAAAATGCGCTCGGTGGTTCGCAACCACGCCCAGGATCGCGGAGCCGCACGGAGTCGGGTGTGGCCGGGAACGGATCAGCGGTTGGCCATCGAGAGCAACTGTTGCGGGTCGTCGGCATAGACCGTGGCGATGACGTTGGCGCGGGCCGCGAGATCGCGGGCGAGGTCACGGATGTCGACCGGTGCGGTCGGGTCGTTGTCGATCGCGATCAGCAAGTCTCGGGTATGGATCGCCGTTGCCTGCGCGCAGTGTCGCAAGCGCGCCTTGGCCACAGTGTCGAGCGCGGCGGGACTGAGGTAGCGCTGAATGTGCTCACCGCGGTCGGTGACCTGGTTGACGATCGGTTCCGTGGCCGCGTCGGTGAGCCATCGTTCCGCGTCGGCCGTAATTTCGAAGACCAGATCGTGGTCGCGGATATCGGTCGGATTCAGCGAGCTGGTCAGCAGGGCCATGCTCGCCCGCCCGATCGCGAGGAACCCGCTCATAGCGTGGGCGAGCAGGACATCCGGGTTTGCTGTGGGCAATTGGTGGAGCCGTTGCCCGACGACGGTCACCCAGCAGGCGAGATGCTCGGCCCCCGTGTCAATCGACGTCAGTGTCGGCATAGCGCGACCATACGCTGTTGCGCACACGCGACACACAGCGAAACGCTGAAAGTTCGCCGGATATCGTTGCCACGGGGAACGGATGGCCCGGCCGCGGCGAGCATTGGATCCGGATCCGAGGGGTTCCGGGTCGGGAACGATCGACCCTCTGAGCATCGGTTTTCCAGCGCTTCGTCGGCTTTTTCGCCAGGGCGCAGCGACGTGCGTGGCAGCTGTTGCCTCCGTTCGAGAAGCGTGTCAATCCGGCATGACGGGAGAGTCGGCATCTAGCCCGAGTGTTGCTGACCGCAGGGGAGTGCTGCGGATCGGATGGTGTCTCGCATTCGCGGTTTTCTGTATCGGATGCCGGGTACGCCCGCCACGAGCCGGCCCGGCAATCGACCGGCTTCTCGCAGCCCGGCAGGAGGTGACGATGCGTATCGGATACAAATTGGCGGCCGAGGCATACGGTCCGAATGAGCTTGTCCGCCAGGCGATTCGCGCGGACGAGCTCGGATTCGACTTCGTCGAGATCAGTGACCACTTCCATCCGTGGCTGGACAATCAGGGCCATTCACCATTCGCCTGGACCGTGCTCGGCGCCATCGCGGCGAAGACCGAGCGGATCCACCTGGCCACCGGCGTGACCTGCCCGATCCTGCGATACCACCCCGCGATCATCGCGCAGGCCGCAGCCACCCTGGCGATCCTGTCCGGCAACCGGTTCACGCTGGGGGTCGGCTCGGGTGAACGCCTCAATGAGCATGTGGTCGGTGGTGAGTTTCCTCCGGTGCGTATCCGGCAACGGATGCTGCGCGAGGCGCTCGAGATCATCCGGCTGCTCTGGCGCGGTGGCTATCACTCCTACGATGGGGAATTCCTGACCATCTCCGAGACCCGGGTTTTCGATCTGCCCGATGAGCCTGCGCCGATCGCTGTCGCCGCGGGTGGCCCGGAAGCAGCTCGAATCGCCGCGGAACTCGGGGATGGCCTGTTCGCCACCGAACCGAAGCCGGACCTCGTCGAGGACTACCGCGCAGCGGGTGGCTCGGGTCCGCGTTACGCGGAGGTCGCCGTGGCCTGGGCTCCGGACGAGGAGACGGCCGCCAAGGCAGTGCTGGACACGACGCGGTGGGCGGTCACCGGGTGGAAAGTAATGAGCGAACTACCCAACCCGGTCAACTTCGCCGCCGCGACCACCACGGTCCGTCTGGAAGATATCCTCCACAACTTCGCCTGCGGCCCCGACCCGGCCCGCTATCTGGACGCCGCGAAGCAGTACAGCGACGCGGGTTTCGATCATCTCGTCATGCAGAACGCGGGTCCCGACCCGGACGGCTTTCTCGACTTCTACCGGCGCGAACTCGACGAACCCCTGCGCGCGCTGAGCCCGAGCAGCTGAACCGCGGCTGAATTCCTTCGGCCGCTCCCGGAAATCGATCCGAGGGCAATGACGTACTGCGTTCGGGCCAGGTTCCGGCTTACGGAGCGAGGGGATTGTTGCGCGTGACGATCAAGGGATCGGTCGGCGTGAAGGGCAGGTCCGGGAGTTCGTCCAGGGCGACGCCGAAGGTCGCGGCGAGCACCGCACGAGAGTAGGCGCTCATCGAGGCGCGGTAGCCGATGTCCGCGGGTGTCGGTTGGTCGAAGAAGATGAGCAGGTGGATACGCGGCGCATCGATCACTTCGATGTGATGGGGATACGCGCGCGGTACGAAGTACACCTCACCCTCGCTGACGGTGTAGGTGTCCAGGGCGCCATCGGGATTCATGATCGTCATGCGGGCACAACCCTGATGAACGTAGCCCATTTCCGCGGTGACGGGATGCCAATGTGGTTCGCGCATGCCGTCTTCCCGGACTCGCAGCGAGTACATCGAGAGGTCGCGCAGTGCGGGCCAGAACTGTTCCCGTGCGGTCCGCGCGGAGCCGACCGGGGAATCCACCGAAGCCGGCATTGCTTCGATGGCGAAGTGGTGCGGGTCACCGAAATGGGCGGTGAACGGGATTTCCGGATCGCCCGCGCGGCGCACGATGAGTCGGGCTGTGGTGCTGCGCCGGATCTCGGCGAAGTCCGCGGCGGGCAGATCGTAGGTGTTGCCGAGCACGGAGTCGGTCATCGCGCCGAGCGCGGCGCTGAATCCGAAGTCCTCGGGTCGTTCGTGGCGAAAGGCGAGGATGAATTCCGCGTCGGTCTCGCCGATATTCTCCACGTGATGCAGCGCGCCGGAATCGATGTGGAACATTTCCCCGGCGCTCACCAGAAAGGAGGAGAAATTGCTGCCGTTGTCCAGCACCGAAACCAGCGCCTGCCCCGCGGTGCAGTAGGTGAGTTCGGTGGCGTTGGCGTGCCAGTGCGGTTCGCGGATCGCACCGGGCGTCAGAGTGAGACGTTTGATGGAGAGATTGCTGAGAATCGGGAAGTTGTCGGCGGTGAGCCTGGTCAGCGAGCCGAGTTCGCCGCGGTAGATCTCTTCGCCCTGCCACAGAGAGGCGACGTGAATCGAGGGAATGCGCACGGTTCCTCCTGGCTCGCGGATCGAAGTGCGGTTCGGGTCCGATCATGCCGGTAATCTCGGCGAACGCACGCGGGTATGGAAGCATTGGGAGCAATGCCGTTACATACCGTCGAGGACTTTCGGCAGACTGTTCGGCAGACAGCTTTTTCGACAGAGAGTTGCCGGTCGGGAAAGCCGCCGGAATATGTTGTGCCGCACGACTCCAGCTGCCGGCGACAATCGAAATACCGATAGCCTGGAAATGTTGCCGACCATCCGCTCGGTCCTTCGGTGGCGTCACCCACGGAAGGATGACCTCGGCATCCGAGGCGAATCAGAGGGCCGATGCGTGGACAAGACGTCGCGCCGGCGAACTGTGCGGCGGACCGACCGATCAGCCCGCGAACCAGCGGCCGAGCCGAGCGGCAGCTGAGGCGGCCTTCTCTTCGGCGAGCGCCACCGAGGGTGCGGAGAACGGCGCCACCGGCGCCGGACCGGAGAGGAAATCGGCATCGACCTTGCCGACCAGCCCCCCGCCGAACTCGATATGGCACACGCCCCGGCCGTGGAACCGCTCGGACGGCGTCGATCCACGCACCTTCGCGGCGATGCCCGCCGCGACCGTGCGGGCGGCGTCCTCGGCGAAGACACCCGCACGCGGGACCGGGGCATCGGCGCAGTCGCCGATGGCGTAGACGCCCGGATAGGGCGTTTCGAGGGTGCGCGGGTCGACGGCGATCCAGCCATCGGTCCCGCCCGCAGTCAGCCCTGACGCCTCGACGACGGCTGGGACTCGATGCTTCGGGATCCCGATGAACAGGTCGTAGGCGAGATCACCGGCCCGGGTGAGCGCCACGTGCCTGCTCGGATCGAGGGCGTGCACCTTGCGCCCGGGGCAGTACTCGATGCCGCGCTGGGTCAGCGCCTCGACGAGGGCGGCAGAGCTATCCGGGGACACCGGGATCGGCGAGTCCATCGGAGTGATCACCTGCATGTGGGTACGGGCGCGCACGCCGCGCCGAATCAGCTTCTCGTGCAGGAGCATCGCACCCTCGTAGGGCGCGGGCGGGCACTTGAAGGGGACGCTCAGGATCGCGAGGATCACTGTCCCGCCGTCGAAGCTGTCGAGCCGGTCCCGCAATCGGCATGTGCCGTCCATCGAGTAGTACTCGTACCCGTCGTCGACGAACCCAGGGGTCGCGGCCGGGTCGTAGTCGGCGCCGAGCGCCACGACGAGGATGTCCGGCTCGTATTCGGATCGGTCGGTCACCACATGGCGGGTCCGCGGGTCGATCGCGGTGACTTCTTCCCGCCGGAATTCGACACCTTGGTGCGCGAGGTCGCGGTAGGGAACCCGAACAGCGTGCGGCGGCACGTCCCGGAACAGGACCTCCAGCTTGGCGAAGCCGAAGTAAAAGGAGTCGTTCCGGTCGACGAGGACGACCGAGACTTCGCCGGGTAGGGAACCCGACAGACATGTGGCCAACTCCAACCCCCCGAACCCGGCACCGAGAATGAGCACGGTTCGCATGTCGCCATTCTTCACCCGGACCACCACTTGCGTGGGTGGAACGACCAGGTTGCCCCAGGTGCGAGCCGAGGCTCAGCGCAGTGGGACCTTCCAGCACAGCCGAGTCCCGGTCGGCTGCCCCGCTGGGCCGGTGCCGGAGGCGATCGTGAAGGTCCCGTTGGCTTCCTCGGCGCGCCGGGCCAGGTTCGTCAGGCCGCTGCGGGTGACATTCGCGGCCATTCCGCAGCCGTCGTCCTCGACGAGGATGGTCAGGTCATCGGCGACCGCGATGGCGACCGACACCGACTGGGCGCCGGAGTGCCGGACCGCGTTGCTGACCGCCTCGCGCACCACGGCTTCCGCATGGTCGGCCAACTCGGGTTCGATCACGGAGAGAGGCCCGGAAATGTGGACGGATGTACGGATCGGACAGGACCGGGTCTGCTGCCGGATCGCCTCCTCGATCCGCTGCCGGACCCGGGCGCTGTGGCCGTCGCCGCCGTGCAGATCGAAGATCGAGGTACGGATTTCCTGGACCACGTCCTGTAGGTCGTTGATCGCGTCGGCGAGCCGCTCCCGTACTTCGGGCACGCGCGATCGGGGCACAATGCCCTGCAGGCTGAGGCCGACGGCGAACAGCCGCTGGATGACGTGGTCGTGCAGATCCCGGGCGATCCGGTCGCGGTCGGACAAAATATCCAGTTCCCGCATGCGCCGTTGCGCGTCGGCCAATTGGATCGCCAGCGCCGCCTGGTTGGCGAAGACGGCGGTCAATTCGAGAGTTTCGTCCTCGTACGGCGCCGACTCCACCGAACGCAGCGCTATCAGCACACCGACGGTGGAGTCGGATGTCTGCATGGGCAGGACCAGTGCCGGCCCGGCGTCCGGGAAGATCTTGCCGAGATCGGCGCGGCGCGTGTCGTCGAGACGCTGCGGTGCCCGCAGCTGGAACGCCTTACCGATCGTGGTGTCCCCGAAGGGGAGCTTGACGGGCTGTTGGTTGGCTTCGGCGCCCGCGGCATGCGTGATCAGGAGTTCGGTGATGTCCGCCGGGCTGTTGTCGGGGTCCGGGACGACCGCGAGAAACATCTGCTCGGAGCCGGTGAGCCGACGCGTCGCGTCGACCAGATTCGCCAGCACCTGGTCGGATGCGGTGCCCGCGAGAAATTCGGTGGTGATGTCGCGAGTGGCCTCGATCCAGGCCTGCCGGGTGCGCGCGGATTCGTACAGGTGGGCGTTGTCGATGGCGATGCCGGCCGCCGCGGCCAAGGCCCGCACGATGACCTCGTCGTCCTCGGTGAACGGCTGGCCGTTGGCCTTTTCCGTGAGATACAGGTTGCCGAAGACCTCGTCGCGAATGCGGACGGGGACGCCGAGAAAGGTGCGCATCGGCGGATGATGCGCGGGGAATCCGACCGAGGAAGGATGGTCCGCCAGGTTGTCCAGCCGGATCGGTTTGGGCTGGCTGAACAACAATCCGAGGACACCGTGACCTTGCGGGAGATCACCGATCAGTTTCCTGGTCGGTGCGTCGATGCCTTCGTAGACGAACTGGATGAGTTGCTGTTCGTGGCCGCGGATGCCGAGTGCGCCGTAGCGAGCGTCGACGAGAGAGGTGGCGGCCTGCACGATCGTGTGCAGGGTGCGATCGATGTCCAGGCCGGAGGTAACCGAGAGCATCGCCTCGATCAGGCCGTCCATCCGGTCGCGGGCGTCGATGATCTGCTCGACGCGGTCCTTGACTTCGGCGAGCAGCTCCCGCAGCCGCAGCTGCGACAGCGTGTCGCGCACCGAGTAGGTATCGCTCAGCGGGTCATCGGTCATGATGGTTCCCGCGTCCCGGTTCGTGCATGGCAGGGGCCATAGAGCAAGGTTATTTCACGCACTGCTCGAAGTGAACGCACGGCAACCCGGCCACGGAAGTGGCGCGTGGCCGAATTCAGCTGATCAGCCGTCGGGCCCGAGTGCGTGCGCGGGTCGCGTTCGGCCAGCTGGGCGGCGGACGGGCCGGTAGCAGTGGCGAAGATCAGAAGTCGACCGTGGACCCGGATGACCGCGTCCGCAGTTTCGACGCGTAGACGGCCGCCTGGGTGCGCCGTTCGAGACCGAGCTTGGCCAGCAATCGGGAGA
Source organism: Nocardia glycosmidis (assembly GCF_052545115.1). NCBI lineage: Bacteria > Bacillati > Actinomycetota > Actinomycetes > Mycobacteriales > Nocardiaceae > Nocardia > Nocardia glycosmidis. The sequence continues at coordinate 80,033 of NZ_JBQWRH010000020.1, forward strand.
CGTAGTTCTTGACCGTTTTCTCGGCCAAGAACATGCGCTGCGCGATCTGCCGGTTGGTGAGGCCCTCACCGAGTAGATCGAGCAGTTTGCGCTCCTGGTCGGTGAGTCCGGCCAATGGGCCATCCTGCTGGGTGTTCGCGCGAAACCGCTGCATCAGGGCGGCGGCCGCGCGGTTGTCGAGCAGTGAGCGTCCGGCACCGATCTCCTTGATGGCCTTCGCCAGCTCCATTCCTTTGATGTCCTTGACGACGTACCCGCTGGCGCCGGCGAGGATGGCGTCGAGCATGGCTTGTTCATCGGTGAACGAGGTGAGGATCAGACAGCGCAGATCCTCGAGTTTGGACAGCAGATCGCGGCAGAGCTCGATGCCGTTGCCGTCCGGCAGACGCACATCGAGCACGGCGACGTCCGGCCGCAGCGCAGGGATGCGGGCCAGAGCCTGTGCGACGTTGCCCGCCTCGCCGACGACGGACAGTTCCGGGTCCGCCGAGAGCAGATCGACCAGGCCGCGGCGGACTATTTCGTGGTCGTCGACCAGAAACACCGTGATCATGGTGGCGTCCAATCCGGAAAGAAGCGGTGGGGTCGACACTACGCAGCACAGTGGCCCTCTGGGTGGGGACCAAGGTCCCTTTTTCCGGACGACCGTTCGTCACATCGGCGTCCGACGGGCTCGGAGTTCGTCGAAGCATCGCACCGTAGCCGGCCCGGCGCCTGGGCTGATCCGTGGCGGATGGCCCCGCATTCGGTGACTTTCGACTGCTATCTGCGCGGCCGCATCGCGCGATGCTGAAGGAGGGCCAAGGCGGCGGTATAGCCAGCTGGAAGGTGCATATCCGTGGTTGAGTTCAACGGGCACGCGATGCCGCGAGCACATCCCGGCCGCGACACGCTTCGGATCGCCCTCGCCGCGGCGGTGCGGGCGCCATCGGTGCACAACACCCAGCCATGGTTGTGGCGGGTCGGTGACAGCACCGTGGACCTCTATGCCGACGAGAGCCGATGGCTGCCGCATACGGACCCGGATGGCCGCGATCTGCTGTTGAGTTGTGGGGCGGCACTGCATCATCTGCGCGTAGCGGTGCGCGGATTCGGGTGGGAGACAGTGATCCATCGACTGCCGGATCCTGCCGAGCCACGGCACCTGGCCGTCGTCGAATTCCAGGCCGCCGCCGCCACTCCCGAAGCGATTCGGATGGCCGGCGCCATCGACCGGCGGCATAGCGATCGCCGGCAATACGCCGCCAGGACCGTACCCGGCGCATACCTCGCGGCCGTCGCCGCCGCTGCCGGGAACGGGGTCCATGTGCGCGGCGTCGATGCCGAACCTGGTCGGACCCAGTTGCTGCTCGCATTCGAGCAGGCGGCCTGGGAACACGCCCGCGACTTTTCCTACGGTCTGGAACTCGCGCAGTGGAGCGGCAGGCACGGCGCACCTGGGCATGCGGTGCTGCTGGCCGCCGATCCGACCGTGCGGCCGTTCTCGAATCCAGGGCTGCCGCAGGCGGTTATCGGCGATGGCGAGGCCGCCGACCGGCTGCTGCTGCTCAGTACGCCCAGAGACGATCGGATGTCACGATTGCGGGCCGGCGAGGCCGTCAGCGCGGTGTTGCTGGCCGCTACGACACTCGGTCTGGCGACCTGCCCATTGACGGAGCCGCTGGAGCTGTCCGGCACCAGAAACCGGATCCGCACGAATGTTCTCGGTGAGAACGGTTACCCGCACATCGTCGTCCGGATCGGTTGGGCGCAAGAGGGTGCCGGCCCGGTGCCGGCAACACCCCGCCGTCCACTCGACGAAGTGCTGCATCCGCTGGACCCGGCTGTCTCTGACGCGGGTGCTCGAGAGAGGTGATCCAGGTGCCGCAGTATCCCTCGCCCGTGGTTCGGCTGTGGCGATCGCAGCCGTGGAGCGCCAATCCGCTGATGCGCGCCTCGGACCGCTGGGAGGCGCTGGTGCGACTGCTGGCCGCGGTGGTGGTCCTGATCGCGGTTCCGGTGGCGGGTGCGGCCGGGACAGCGGGTTACACCTGCGCCGTAGCGCGGATTCGTACCGAGAACGCCGAGAAAGTCGCGGTGACGGCCACCGTAACCGGTGAACCGGAGCGGAGGGTGACGGCAGCCCGCTACGAGGGCATTCAAGAACAGCGCGAAGCCCCCGTGCGTTGGACCTACGGCGACCGGGAACACACCGCGACCGTGGAGGTTCCCGGTGCGACCGAACTCGGCGGCCGCGTCACGGTGTGGCTCGGCTCGGATGAAAGCGTCACCACGCCGCCGCGGCCGGCCTCCGACGCGGCCTGGGCCGGAATACTGGCCGGTTTGGCGGCGCTGGCCGGAATATGTTGTGCTGCCGTAGCTCTGGTGCTGACTACCAGCTGGTTGCTGGGCCGGATGCACAGCGCGGCCTGGGAGTCCGAGTGGCGGCGGATGAGCAGGCCGATCGGCACGGACACCTAGTGACGCATGCGGAGCGTGCACCATGACGGAACTGCGACCTCTCGATTCGGGCTTCATGGAACTGGAGGACGCCGACCGGCACCTCAGTCTCGGCATCGGTGCGGTAGCCATCATTTCCGGCATGCCGCCGAGCCGGGATGAACTCAGCGCCATGCTCACCAAAGGCATGGAACAGAACATCCGCCTGCGCCAGAAGGTCCGCCGAATGCCGCTCGACCTGGCCACGCCGGTGTGGGAGAACGACCCGAATTTCGATCTCGCGCACCACGTCAAATGGACCGCGCTGCCGGAGCCCGGCGACGAGCCTGCCCTGTGCGAACTCGTCGCGACCGAACTGGAAGAGCGGTTCGACCGCGATCACCCGCTCTGGCAGTGCGTCGTGGTGGAACATCTCGCCGGGGACCGGTGGGCGCTGATCGTCAGAGCGCATCACAGTCTGGTCGACGGCGTATCGGGAATCTCGGTCTTCGAGAATCTCTGCGATCCGGTCGCGGCGCAGCCGGACCAGGCTGCGCCGCAGTCGCGGGTCTGTGCGGCGCTGAAATGGCTGGGTTTCGCTCGCCGCGGAGTCCGGCTGCCCGTCATCATGCCGCGATACCTGATCGGCGTGCTGCGCACTCTGGTCCCGTTGGCTGCCGCCGCCGTCTCTCCGGCCGCCGCGTGTTCGCTCAATGGCCCCATCGGGCGCCAGCGCCGGTACGTGGTCGCACGCGCCGCGCTGTCGGATTTCCGGGCGATCGGCGCGGCGTTCGGTGCCACCGTCAACGATGTGGTTCTGACCGTCGTCGCTGCCGCCTACCGTGATCTTTTGCTCAGCCGGAACGAGCGGCCGACCCCCGACAAGCTGCGCATTCTGGTTCCGGTGTCGATGCGGGCCGCCGAGGGGAAATATGCTCTCGACAACCGTGTTTCGGCGATGCTGCCATTCCTGCCGATCGATGTGGCCGATCCGGTCGAGCGACTGGACGTGATTCGCGCGCGGATGTCGAGGCACAAGTCGAGCGGGGAGGCCCGCGCGGAGAGTTCGATAATCGCGCTTGTGGGGCGGTTGCCCTTTGCGCCTATGGCGTGGGGTATCCGGCTGCTGGCACGCTTCCCGCAGCGAAGTGTCGGCGCCATCGCGACCAATGTGCCCGGCCCGCGTCACGAACTGACCATCCGCGGACGGAGGGTGTTGGAGTTGCTACCGGTGGTGCCGATCGCCATGCGGTTGCGCACCGCGATCGCGATCCTCAGTTATGCCGACCGTCTGACGTTCGGCGTCACCGGAGACTACGACACCGCACCCGATATCGCCGTGATCGCCGACGGTATCGGGCGGGAGATCCAGCGGCTACGGGAACACGCCGAGGTACGGCGGCTGCGTCGGCCGATCTAGCCGGTCCCCGCATCGCGCCGCGCCCTGACCGATCAGCGCGCGGCGGCGGCGGACCCGGTGAGACCTTCGGCGAGCAGTATTCGATGGGCTTGCTGAGCGGCGGAAACCCGCACCGCGTTGTGCGCTTCGCCGCCGAGCGGTTCCTCGAGACCACGAACGAGCGCCGCCACAGCGTCCGACAGCGCCCGCAACCGGTTGTCGAATTCGTCGAAGCGAGTCGATTCCGGTTGGGCGACACCGGCGGTCGCGGTCAACGTGCTGGCGAGTTCGGAGCCCCGCAGGATGGACCGCAGATTCGCTGGCAGCAGGGCGAAAACGTGGTCGAGTTGCCCAGGGGAGAACAGGTCGGTGAGCGAGTCGGTGACCGCGCCGGCGAGCGCGACCGCCTCGTCACGCGAAACGCCGGCCTCTGCGGCGAACTGGGCGAGGAACGACGGTACATCGTGGCGAACCGGAACGTGAGCGGGAACCCAGCCCTCGTAGAAGATCCCCCGCAGCAACTCCGGCAGCTGGGCGCTCAGGTGTGCGGCCGGGCTGACACCGATGCGGTCACGCACCGAGTGCAGCCAGGCACGCAGTGCGCGATGCGCGAAGGGCCGGTCATCGGTGCCGAGTCCGTCGGCGACAGCGCGTAGCCACTCGTGTGCGGTATGGACCGCAGGGGCGAGGGGATCACGGTGATAGCTCATGGGTTCGCCTTTCACGGATGGGTCGAGGTGGAGGATGCCGTGGGCGGGCCCGCAGCGCGACGCCTGCGCGCACGTAGTCGATGGCGGGTAGGAGCTCCATGGTGTGTACGGCACTACCCGGCACGAGGGTGTTGAAACTGGGCCTGTGCCATATCGATGAGCCTGCCGGGGTGCGCCCGGCCGCGTGAGAGGCCTCGTGCCCGTGCCGGTGGGACCATTGTCCCCGTTGGTCGAGCGGGCGACGGTCGATGGAGCCGGTTGCTGCCCCAGGCCACGATGCGTTCATGTCGATGCCGGTGCCGAATCGCGGAGACTGTCCAGTGCGGCGGCGAGTGCCCGACGCGCGTCATGGGCCACCGCGCCCAGCGTCGGCTGGGGGCTGACGCGCACCAGCTGATCAGGATCGGTGGCTTCGACCAGCGTGCCGGTGCCGACGGAACGCACCACCACCGTGCCGGACAGCAGCGGCCCGGCTTCGCGGTCGGCCGTCAGCGCGCGATGGGCCAAGCGGGGTTCGAGCACCCCCAGCAGCAGGTAGTTTTCGATCTCCGCGCCGATCTTCTCGCGCAGTGTGGTCTGAACATCGACCTCGCTGATCACGATGAACCCCTGATGGCGCAACGCCTCGCGGGTTCGTCGCGCGGCGTCATCGAACGGCGCGTCCAGATGTATCGCGATGGCCGGTGCGGGCGTCACCGGTAAACGGATCTCCGTGAGCAGCCGCCGCGGATCGGTCACCTCGTCGGGACCGATCAGGTACGCCTCGGTCGGTGGTCCAGTGGTCCGATATCCGAAGTTGTGCAACCACTCCCGCAGCGCCGCGTAGGCGGCGCCGAGATCCCGGTAGCTGCCGCGGTGGCAGGTGCGAGCGACGAGCGTACCGGGCACCACCACCACTTCCGCGCCGGAACTCGGGCCGAGCTCGGGCGCCGGCTCCACCGGCACTCCGAATTCCACCGCGATCGCTTCATCGGCGGGCAGCTCATGGTGGAAGGTGATCGTCGGCGCACCGCTGGCGGTCAATCCGGCGCGCTGCGCGATCTGGGTCAGTTCCCGCATCCCGTCGACGATGTCCTCGCCGAGCAAATTCGGGTTCGGACGGATCTCCCGTGGTACCCGCAGCACCGTCTCTGGTGCCGATTCCACCAGGGCCACCCGGTACTCCATCGAGGCCTCCTCTGGTCGTTGTGCGATGAGCGTGCGCTGCGCCGATGACCACTGCACAGGGGCGAAGGTCCCGCAATGGTGGGCATTACCGACATCAGGTGACCCTCGTCCAAGCGAATTCCGGAAAGGTCGGCGCGGCTGCGGCCAGGGTCGAAGATCCCATTCCCCCGAGACCAATTGCCCTCACGGACACCACACGCGCAGTCGCACGATGTTTCGATGGAGCTGACCGCGGTGCGCATCGACAAACCGGACGATCTCAATGTGATCATCGGGCAGTCGCATTTCATCAAAACGGTGGAAGACCTGCACGAGGCACTGGTCGGGATCGGTCCGCAGCTGCGTTTCGGACTCGCCTTCTGCGAGGCATCCGGTCCGCGGCTGGTCCGTCGCTCCGGCAACGCGGACGATCTGGTCGAGCTCGCCACGAAAAACGCTGTCGCGCTCGGCGCCGGACACTCGTTCATTGTGTTCCTGCGCGAGGGATACCCGGTCAACGTGCTCAATGCGGTCCAACGCGTTCCCGAGGTCTGCGGCATCTTCTGTGCCACCGCTAATGCCGTCGAGGTGCTCATCGCGGAGACGGAGCTGGGCCGGGGCATAGTAGGCGTGATCGACGGCGCCGTGCCACTAGGGGTGGAAGGCGCGGACGACGAGGAAGACCGGAGGCAGTTGCTCCGCCTGATCGGCTACAAGCTGTAGCGCGGACGCGGCGGCCGGGTATCCGGGGCCAGATGCGGTGATCCTATTCGGGCATGTCGAGGATCTCGGTGAGCGGTCGCCGTGGCGTCGCAGCAGCTGCTTCGGCGTGTTCGGGCGCTGTACCGACGCGGATCAGGACCTGGGGCAGGCGGGAACGCCCGATCAGCTCCCGCACCAGGGCGCGGCTGCGCGGCACTTCGGTCAGGTGGGTCAGCGGACACGTCGCGAACCCCGCAAGGGTGCATTCCAGCAGGACGGTGGACAACACCTCGCCGCAGCGCAGCAGGTCGTCGGGTCCGTCGCTGTCGGTGGACAGGACGAGGATGACCGAGCGGTCGGCGCTGATCTCGCTGCGGCGAGGTGTGCTGGTGGTGCTCGTGGGGAACTGGCGTCCTACGGTCACCCGCTGCCGTTCCTCCGGCGAGATCAGGGTTTCCCTGGGCACGCCGGAATCCGCGACGGTGTGACCGGTCCACCACTGCAGTTCGGCGTGATATGCGGAGTCGTAGCGGCGCAGGGACACCGTCATCTCCGAGGCGCGAGCCAAAATAGGGCGGCTGTCGTTGTGCAGTACGTCCAGAGTGGCGTCGTCCGGATCGAATGTGGTCCGCAGGACCGATTCGAAATCAGACCATCCGGTCGGTGCTGCGAGCGGCAGCCGGTCTGTGTGCCGCTGGAGGATGGCATCGGCACGTGCGCGGTCACCGTCCGTCACGATCTGGGCCGGCCGGAAGGTGAGGGTGGCCAGGTGATCACGACAATTCGGGTCGGGGAAGCGGGCGACGAGAATCCGCCAGCCGGCCGCGGCCATGGCCACCCGCAGGTGGTTGAGTGCGATACCGCAGCTGATCAACATCTGCCTGCCAGCGACATCCGTCGCCGGGAGCATGCGTTCGGGCACAGCGAACAGGCGCAGCGCTGCACCGTCGAACATCCAGCGCCAGGGTTGACTATTGTGCAGCGACGGCGCCCGGCCGGCGAGCAAGACAGCCTTCTCGATGGTTGCACCGGTTGGTAGCTGGTTCATATCGCCGACGGTAGATCTCGGACGCCCGGTGCTGGAGGAGTCATTGGTCCCGAATCCCGCCGCGGGTGGCCTCGATGCCGGCTGTTGTCGCGGACTTTTGCCCCTGGACGGGGCGAATCGCCTCGGTCAGGCTGGAAGCGTGGACAACGGTGCACCCGGAGCGCCGCGAATCGATGCACGCCACTACGACGCGGTGATCTTCGATATGGACGGAGTGGTGACCGACAGCGCGTCTATTCACGCGGCGGCCTGGGCGGAACTGTTCGACGACTTCCTGACCCGACGTCCGGCCGGCGCTGGTCAAGACCGGTCCCCGTTCACCGAAACCGACTACCTGCGCTGCGTGGACGGTAAACCACGGTATCAGGGCGTGGCGGACTTTCTCGCCGCGCGAGGTATAGCGCTGCCCTGGGGGAATGTGTCCGACCCGGAGACAGCCGAAACCGTGTGCGGGCTCGGCAATCGCAAGGATCGCCTGTTTCTGGACCGCCTCGCGCACGATGGTGTGCGGGTGTTCGAATCGACCGTCACGCTGGTTCGGCGGCTGAACGCCGTGGGAATCCGCTCCGGCGTGTTCTCCGCCAGCCGCCACTGCGCGCAGGTGCTCGCGGCCGCCGGCGTCGGCGACCTGTTCCTGGCGCGGGTGGACGGTATCGATGCGGCGAAACTGGGCCTGCCGGGAAAACCCGCACCGGCGATGCTGCTCGAGGCCGCGCGCAGACTGGACGCCGAGCCTGGCCGCACCGTTGTCGTAGAGGATGCCGAGGCCGGGGTGGCGGCCGGTCGAGGCGGCGGCTTTGCGCTGGTCATCGGGGTCGACCGGCACGCGCGGGCCGACCGATTGCTGGCCGAGGGCGCCGACGTAGTGGTCGACGACCTCGTGCGGGTGCCGGTGCGCGGGGGCTTCCGGCGGATGTCGGAGGTTGCGGACGTCATCGAATGCTGGCCGCGCGTCGCCGATCTCCTCGGCGCCGCGACGGTCGCGGTACTGCTCGATTTCGATGGCACCCTGGCCGAGATCGTCGCCGACCCGGCCGACGCGAAACCCGTCGACGGCGCGGCGGCGACACTGGCGGAGCTCGCCGCGCGATGCCCGGTCGCCGTCATCAGCGGACGCGATCTGAACGATCTGCGTGCGCGCGTCGGCGTCGGCGGAATCTGGTACGCGGGCAGCCATGGATTCGACCTGCTGGCACCGGATGGCACTCATCATGTGCACGACGCCGGCCCGGGCACCGAACAGGCGCTGGCCCGAGTCGCCGGCGAACTGCGCGAGCGACTCGGGACAATCGCGGGAGTTCTGGTCGAGCACAAGCGATTCGCGGTCGCCGTGCATCACCGCAATGTCGCCGACAAGGAGGTCGGCGGTGTCGTCGCCGCGGTGCACGAGGCGGGACGCACGGCCGGCTTGCGCGTGACGCACGGCCGGCGGGTCGCCGAATTGCGCCCGGACATGGACTGGGACAAGGGCACTGCGCTGCGCTGGATTCTGCAGCATGTCAGCATCCCGGTGCGGCCGATCTACCTCGGCGACGACCTGACCGACGAAGACGCATTCGACGCCGTCGAACCGGACGGGCTGGCGATCGTGGTGCGTCACGACGAGACCGGCGACCGGCACACCGCTGCCCGGTTCGCGGTCGCCGGACCACGCCAGGTACCTGATCTTCTGGATCGACTGGTACGGCTGCGCCATGCTGAAACCATTGCAGCCGAACGAGATTCGTGGACGCAGACCTTCGACGGCTACGACCCGGCGCAGGAGAAGCTCCGGGAGGCGCTCTGCACGGTCGGCAACGGCTACTTCGCGACTCGCGGCGCGGCGCCGGAATGCAGGGCGGGGGCGGTCCACTATCCCGGCACGTATGTCGCCGGGGTGTACAACCGGCGCTGCGACCGGATCGGCGGAAACGTCGTCGACAACGAGAGTTTGGTGAATCTACCGAACTGGTTGCCGGTGACCTTCCGGATCGCAGACGGCGACTGGTTCGACCTGGATACCGCCGATCTGCTGGACTACCGGCAGCAACTGGATCTGCGCCGCGCTGAACTCGTGCGGGAGTTCCGCTTTCGTGATTCTTCGGGGCGAATCACCGCGGTGACCCAGCGCCGGTTCGTCGCCATGCACCGGCCGCACCTGGGCGCGCTGGCGACGACGATCACCGCCGAGAACTGGTCGGGACGCCTGACCGTCCGTTCCGTGATCGACGGCTGTGTGCGCAATCGTCTGGTCCCGCGGTATCGCGATTTGGCGGACACTCACCTGGTCACCGACCACAGCGTTGTGCTGCCCAACGATTCGGTGCTGCTGGCCGTGCGAACCGACCACTCGGTCATACCGGTGGCCGTCGCAACCCGCAGCACGCTGTACCGCGGCGAACAACCCGTCGACTCGACGCGCGAACCGATCGATCACGACGGCCTGATCGGGCACGACTTCACCCTCGACATCGCCGTCGGCGACTCGATGACGCTGGAGAAGATCGTCACCGTCTTCACCGGACGCGACCACGCGAGCGCGGGACCTCAGGAGGAGGCCGCGCGCTGGCTCGCAATCAGTGGCGGCTATGCGGAACTGTTCGAGGGACACGTCGTTGCCTGGCAGCACCTGTGGGCACGCTTGCGCATCGACCTCGACGGCAGGGAAAACGCGAGCCGCATCGTGCGTTTGCACTTGCTCCACCTGACGCAGACGCTGTCGCCGAACACCATCGATCTCGATGTGGGCGTCCCCGCGCGCGGACTCCACGGAGAGGCATACCGCGGCCACGTGTTCTGGGACGAACTGTTCGTCCTACCGGTGCTCAATCCGCGCTTCCCGGAGCTGACCCGCGCGCTGCTGCGGTATCGCTACCGCCGTCTGCCCGAGGCCCGCCGTGCCGCCGCGGCGGCAGGATCGGCCGGTGCGATGTTCCCCTGGCAGTCCGGCAGCGACGGTCGCGAGGAGAGTCAGCGGCTGCATCTGAATCCCCTGTCCGGGCGCTGGAATCCGGACCCCAGCCGACGCGCGCACCACATCGGCATCGCGATCGCCTACAACGTCTGGCACTACTACCAGGCGACCGGAGACCGCGAGTTTCTCGTCGAATGCGGCGCCGAACTGTTGCTGGAGATCGCGCGGTTCTGGTCGAGCTCGGCCCGATACGACAGGGAACGCGACCGCTACACCATCCGCGGTGTGATCGGCCCCGATGAATTCCACTCCGGCTATCCGCACGCGCCCGACGCGGGCATCGACAACAACGCCTACACCAACGTCATGGCGGCCTGGGTAATCCTGCGGGCGGCGGACGCCTTGGCCGTGCTGGCGCCGCGCGCCCGGTCGGATTTGCTGGAGAAGCTGTCCGTGCCGGCGTCGGAGCAGCAGCACTGGCAGGATGTCGCTCGCCGCATGTACGTTCCGTTCCACGACGGAGTCATCAGCCAGTTCGACGGCTACGATCAACTGGCCGAGTTGGATTGGGATCGCTACCGGCGGCGCTACGGCAACATCCAGCGGCTGGACCGGATTCTCGAGGCCGAAGGCGACAACGTCAACCGCTATCGGGCGGGCAAACAAGCCGATGTGCTGATGCTTTTCTATCTGCTGTCGGCCGACGAACTGCGAGAACTACTGGGCCATCTCGGCTACGAGCTACCGGGCGAGATGATCCCGCGCACGATCGACTACTACCTGGCGCGCACCTCGCACGGGTCGACGCTGAGCGCGCTGGTGCACGCATGGGTGCTGGCCCGTGCCAACCGCGATCGCGTGGTGGAGTTCTTCGAACGCGTGCTGGAGTCCGATGTCGCCGACATCCAGGGCGGCACTACCGCGGAGGGGATTCATCTCGCCGCGATGGCCGGCAGCGTCGACCTGCTTCAGCGCTGCTTCACCGGGCTGGAGATCCGCCGCGACCGGTTGATCTTCTGCCCGTACTGGCCGGAATCGCTCGGCTCCCTGTCGTTCCCGATGATCTACCGCGGCCACCGGCTCGGCGTTCGGATCAGTGGCGACGGCGTCGAGGTCAGCTCGGAGCCGGGTGGGTCGCCGCCGATCGAGATCATCTGCCGGGACCAGGTCGCACGGCTGGCGCCCGGGGACACGGTCCGGCTACCGCTGAACGCGGCAGCAGGATCCGCCGCGCACAGAAATCCTCTGTCGCATCGAGTCGGCGGCTTATCCACCGACGGGTGATGGAATCCTTTCGCCGGTTCGCCGCACCGATTCAGCCGATATATCGTCCGGAGAATTCTCGGCAGCGGTACCGGGCGCTGGGTACGTCTGATCGAGGCGCGAGACCCGCTGCGGGAATTGCCCATTGCCCCGCAGACCTGCGCCGCGGACATCGGACGTGCTGATTATTCCGCCGTCCGGCCGATCACCCTGTCGCAACCGGTTCGACCGATCCAGCCAGGAGGCCCCGAATCTCGGCCGCGACCGGCAGATGCCCGTCCGAGTTCGGTTCCGCGGACCGGGGGCGCCGGGTGGCCGCGGCGGCACCACTCCAGCCGCCTTGTCGGGCCGTGACACTGTCGATTACTCATCCTCGAGAGGAAATTCGATAACACGGAATCCGTTATCGAAAAAAACCCTTACGAATCCCCGATTCCGTACTTCATAGATTCTCTTCGCCGATTGAATCCAGAGGCCTAGAAGAGGTAGCCGGGGTTGTATTTTGGCTAGGTTTAAAATTGGGATAGAGCGACGAAATACTTTTGTTGCCAGTTTATTGCCGTAAAGGTTGCGATATGCGAATTTTCGTGGCGACGTTGTGTCCGAGCGTGGTGCGGTGGCACGCGAACCGACCAGTATCAATCGCCCGAGGCCGAGGTCGCCCATCCACGGTGGGGTTCGATCCGAACGTAGGATGTACCATCCTCGATCGGATCGTTTAACCACGTGGATCGGGTTGTATCACAGACGATGCTGCGGACGATAGGGGTGCGGAGTGGTCGTGTCGAGCGCGTCCATCGCGGAAACCGCGCTCGAATAGAGATCGAAACACCCGGCTCGCAAGCGGAGTCGGGTGATCGAGATGACTACACTGAGTCGGACTGCTGTCAGATTGCTTGTACCACCTGATCGTTACTGTGCCATCGCAAGTTCAAAGGTCTTGTTTTCAGATTTCGAGACGTCGAAAAAATGCGACAAACGGGAGGTGAGGGAGCCGCGGTAGAAGTCTTCACGGAGCCGGGTCGAGATTCCGGGCCCGGATGGATCGAGCTGTACGCGGTACCCGAGCGGTGCGTCGAAGAGCAGGGGTAGCACCGTTCAGAAGCAGACAAAGTGCATATCAAAGGCAGATTTCGGATGCGGTGAGCCGGTGTGCTTCCGCCGTGCTTTCGCGCGTCCGGGTATGAAGGGGTCATGCGATGAATCTGAAGTCAGACGCAACCGCCGACGGCGATCTGGGGCTGATTCCACTCTCGAGGGCGCAGTACGGCATGTGGCTCGCCGACCACATGCCCGGCGGACCGGCTGTCAACATCGCACAGTATGTCGAGATCGAGGGTCCGGTGGACATCGACGCGTTCGCGCGGGCGGTGTACGACGCCGGGCACGAAACCGAGTCCCTCGTCGTACGGGTGGTCGAATCCGATGGCCGCCCATACCAATTCGTCGACCGCAGCATCGGCTACGACGATCCGGTGCTGGACGTCAGCGACGCCGACGATCCGGTCGCGACGGCGATGGAATGGATGCGGCGCGACTACAACACCAAGGCGGTCGACCTGAGCCGAGACCGGCTCACCGAGACGCGGCTGATCAAAGTCGGTGAAGACCACTATTTCTGGTACGGACGCGCCCACCATCTCGTCATCGACGGCTACGGCGCCTTCAACGTCATCACCCGGATCGCCGAGCATTACAACGCCTTGGTCGAGGGAAGGCCGCCGACGCGCTTGGTCGCGGCGAGCTTGCGGGACATCGTCGAGGCCGAGCGCACCTACCGCGCCAGCACCCGATTCGAATCCGACAAAGCGTACTGGCTCGACAAGGTCGCGGACATCCCACCGCCGGTGAGCCTGTCCGGCCGCACCGCGCGGTCCGGCAAAGTCGACCGCGTGGCCGGCCTGGAGCTGCCGTCGCAGTTGTCCGACCGGCTCGATCGCTTCGCCGACGAGACGGAAGCCTCGGTCGCCCAGGTGGTGATCGCCGCGTTCGCCGCGTTCCTCTCCCGGATGACCGGCACCGATGAGGTGGTGCTCTCCATGCCGGTGAGCGCGCGCGTGACGAAGCGCCTGCGCAATGCCGCCGCGATGCTGGCGAACATGGTGCCGATTCGGTTGGCCGTCGATGCGACGACCACCATCGACGAGGTGGTCCGCGCGTCGGTGTCCGAGCTGGTGTCGGCGATGCGGCACCAGCTGTACCGATTCGAAGACTTGCGGCGCGACTCGGACGCACTGGACGCGTCCGCGAATTCGTTCGGTCCGATCGTCAACATCCTGTTCTTCGACTCCGAGATTCGCCTCGGGTCGGCCGCGGGCCGATACCGTGCGCTGACCTCCGGTGCGCTCGATGACCTGCAGCTGAACCTGTACCGCTCCGGCGCCGCCGCGCCGCTGCTCATCGAGTTGCACGGCAACGCGAACCTGTACGGACAGGACGAACTCGAATCGCACGCGCGCCGGTTCATCGACTTCCTGTCCCGGCTGATGCAGTCGCCGCTGGACACGCGGATCGCCGACATCCAGCTCGTCACCCCCGCCGAGGAACAGCGGATCATCCAGGAACTCGCGGGCCGCGACGGTGCACACCCTGCTGCGACATTGGTGGATCTGCTCACGCGACAGGCTGCCGCCACGCCGTCCGCGGTGGCCGTCACGTCCGGCGCGACCGCCCTCACCTATCGGGAGCTGGACGAGCGGTCCAGCCGGTTCGCCCGCAGGCTCATCGCGCTCGGCGCGGGACCGGAATCGCTGGTGGCCATCGCCATGCCACGCGACGCCGATCTGATCGTCGCGGTGCTGGGTGTGCTGAAATCGGGTGCGGGGTATCTGCCGTTGGATGTGGCCCACCCGGCCGACCGGATCGAATACGTGCTGAACGACGCCGGTCCGATCGCCGTGGTCACGACCGGCAGCATGCGCGAGCAGGTCCCGGGCGATCCCGGCCGCCTGGTGCTGTTCGATGATATGCCCGCCACCGGCGACGACGACGCGGAGCCGATCACCGACGCGGATCGCCGGACCCCGCTGCGGCCCGGCCACCTCGCGTATGTGATCTACACCTCCGGATCGACCGGTCGGCCGAAGGGCGTGTCGATCAGCCATCGCGCCGCCGCGACCTACTTGGTGAACTCGTGTGCCGAGATCGGAATCCGGTCCGAGGACGTATGGACGTTGTTCCACTCGTTCGCCTTCGACTACTCGGTCTGGGAGATCTTCGGCGCGTTGGTCACCGGCGGCCGCGTCGTCGTGATGGACAGCCTCACCACCCGTTCGCCCGATGACGTCGTGCGCCTCGCGGCACGCGAGAAGGTGACCGTCTTCAGTCAGACGCCGTCGGCGTTCTACCAATTCGCCGCCGCCCACCAGCGGTACACGCATGCCGGTGCGCCCGAGGGGGAGCTCGCTCTCCGATTGGTGATCCTGTCCGGCGAAGCGCTGAACCCGGCCGGGTTGGCCGACTGGTACGAACACAACCCGAATCTGCCCGTGCTAGCGAACAGCTACGGCATCACCGAAACAACTGTGTTCGTCACCTACACCGATCTGACCCCGGACATCGCGGTGCCGGGCGCGCCGAGCACGGTCGGCCCGGCGCTGCCGGGCTTGCGGACATATGTCCTCGACAATCGGCTCCGCCCTTGCCCGCTGGGCGCGTGGGGTGAGATCTACGTTGCCGGAGAGCAACTCGCTCGCGGCTACCTCAACCGTCCCGCGCTGACCGCGGGCCGCTTCGTCGCCGATCCGTTCGGCGCCTCGGGTGAGCGGCTCTACCGCAGCGGCGACGTCGCACGCTGGAATCACCAGGGCGAGTTGGAATATCGCGGCCGGGCCGACCAACAGGTGCAGTTGCGCGGGTTCCGGATCGAGCTGGACGAAATTCGCAATGCGCTGCTGACCCATAGCAGTGTGTCGGCCGCGGTCGTCGTTGTCCATCTCCCCGGCACCGAGGCGGCGCGCCTCGTCGGATACGTCGTGCCCGCCGGCGACGCCGAGTGCGCGGCCGACATCCTCCGCGCGCACGTCGGTACCCTGGTGCCGGAGTACATGGTGCCGTCGAGCATCGTCGTGATCGACGCGCTGCCGCTGACGGTCAACGGCAAAATGGACTACCGGGCGCTGCCCGAGCCGGTATTCGATTCCGCTGCCGCATATGTCGCACCGCGTACCGTGGTCGAGGAATCGATCGCCGACGTGTTCGCCGAAGTACTCGGCACCGAGCGGGTCGGGGTATTGGACAGCTTCTTCGAACTCGGCGGCAATTCGATCACCGCGACCAGCGCCGCCGTGCGGATCGCGGAGGTCACCCGGTGCGACGTGTCGGTGCGCGACCTGTTCATCAAGCAGACCGTCGCCGAACTCGCCGCGCACCTCGAAGACGGGCATCATTCCGACCGGCCCGTCCTGAAAGCGGCGCCGAGACCCGAACCCATCCCGTTGGCCCCGGCGCAGAACCGGATGTGGCTGGTCAATCAGGCCGACCCGGAGTCGGCGGCGTACAACATCCCCCTTGTCGTGCAGCTGTCCGGACGGCTCAACGCCGAGGCGCTGCGGGACGCGCTGCGGGATGTGCTCGATCGGCACGAGTCGCTGCGCACCTGCTATCCCGCGGTGGATGGCGTGGGGACGCAGGTCATCATGTCCGCCGAGCAGGTCGTCGCCGATCTCGATCTGACCCCGCAGCCGACCGAACCCGACGATATCGCCCCCCGGATTCGCGAGCTGGCCTCGGTCGGGACCGACCTGCGCGAAGGCCCGCCGATCCGGGTTGCGCTGCTGGCGACAGCCGACCGGCGGCGGCATGTGCTGGTCGTGGTGCTGCACCATATCTGCTGCGACGGGTCGTCGCTGCGGCCGCTGGCCGCCGACGTCGCGACCGCCTACGAGGCGAGGGCGGAAGGCAAGACGCCGGACTGGCAGCCCTTGACCGTGCAGTACGCCGACTACAGCCTCTGGCACAGCCGTCTGCTCGGCGTCCCGGGCGATGCGGACTCGCTGGCATCGCGCCAGATGCGGTACTGGGCGCAGCAACTGGCCGGCATACCGCCGGTGCTCGAGCTTCCGGCCGATCGTCCGCGTCCACCCCGCCAATCCATGCTCGGCGACATCGCGGACACCGTGATCCCCGCCGAGACCTTCGCCGGAATCGAGCGTTTGGCCCGGGCGGCCAACGTCACCACCTTCATGGTGGTCCATGCCGCACTAGCGGTGCTGTTGGCCCGGCTGGCGGGTTCGGCGGACATCACCATCGGAACCCCGGTCGCGGGTCGCGGCGAGCGGGCGCTCGAGCCGCTGGTCGGCATGTTCGTCAATACCGTGCCGCTGCGCACCGACATACGTTCCGACGAACAGTTCATCGCGTTCTTGGCGCGGGTCAAGGACATCGACGTCGACGCTTTCGCCAATAGTGATCTGCCGTACGAGCGCGTCGTGGAGGAACTGCATCCGAAGCGATCGCCGGCCTACGCACCGTTGTGCCAGGTGTACCTCGCCTTCGAGAACATGGACCGCGCGAGCTTGGAATTGTCCGAACTCACGGTCGAACTCCTCGATC
This sequence comes from Nocardia glycosmidis, assembly GCF_052545115.1. Lineage (NCBI taxonomy): Bacteria > Bacillati > Actinomycetota > Actinomycetes > Mycobacteriales > Nocardiaceae > Nocardia > Nocardia glycosmidis. The sequence continues at coordinate 97,165 of NZ_JBQWRH010000020.1, forward strand.
CGGGCGCCGAACCGGCGAAGGTGGACATCATTGTCACCGTTGCCGAGAACACCGCCGGCGGCGGCGATGTCGCACTGCGGATCAACTACGCTACCGACCTTTTCGATCGGGAGACGATCGAGGAACTGGCGGCGCGACTGAATCGAGTCCTCGATACGTTCGTGTCCAATCCGCGGGCGCGGGTGGGTGATGTGGACCTTTTGTCGGGGATCGAGCGGTTGGGATTGGTCCCGGCGTCGGGTGGGCATGCGGAGGCTCCGCAGGTGTTGGCGGACCTGTTCTCGGTGGCGGATCGCAATGCGCCCGCAGTGGTGTCGGCGGAGCGGGTGGTGTCGTACGGAGAGCTGGATGAATGGTCGAATCGTGTCGCGCGGGTATTGATCGACTGGGGAGTGGGTCCCAGCGATCGGATCGCACTGGCGATGGGGCGGTCGGTGGAGTTCGTGGTCGGGGTGTGGTCGGTGGCCAAAGCCGGCGCCGCGTTCGTGCCGGTCGACCCGCGGTACCCGAGCGAGCGGGTGGCGCATATGGTCGCCGACGCCGAGGTGGAGGTCGCGATCACGGTCGACGTTTCGCGCTCCCTGCTTCCCGGACAGGTGCGGCAATTGGTCCTCGATGACCCGGGTACGGCGGCGTTCGTCGCGGCGCAGTCGGCGGCCGCGGTGACCGACGCGGACCGTTTGCGGCCCTGCCGCATTCTCGATACGGCGTACGTGCTGTACACGTCGGGATCGACGGGCACGCCCAAGGGTGTCGCGGTCACACACGAGGGCCTGGCGAATTTCGCGATCGAGCAGCGGGAACGGTATCGGGTCGAGCCGCGGTCGCGGGTGTTGCAGGTGGCGGCCCCCGGGTTCGACGCCGTGATGCTCGAGTTGCTGATGGCCCACGCGAACGGCGCGGCGTTGGTGGTGTCGCCGCCGGAGGTGTTCGCGGGGATCGAGTTGGCGGAGTTGATTCGCGCGCAGGAAGTGTCGCACGCGTTCGTGACACCGAGTGTGCTGGCGACGATGTCGCCTGCCGGGCTGGATTCGCTGCAGGTTCTGGTCGCGGGCGGAGAGGCGGTGTCGGCCGAGACGGTGTCGGTGTGGGCGCCGGGACGGCGGCTGTACAACGGGTACGGGCCGACCGAAACCACGATCATGGTCGCGATCAGTGATCCACTGTGTGTCGGTGACCCGGTCACGATCGGCAGCCCGATCCGCGGCGTCGACGCGGTGGTGCTGGATGGCCGGCTGCGACCTGTCCCGGTCGGCGTGACCGGGCAGTTGTACGTCTCCGGCGTACAGCTGTCCCGGGGCTACCAGAACCGTCCCGCCGCCACGTCGGTCACGTTCGTCGCCAATCCCTACGGTCCGGCCGGGACCCGCATGTACGGCACCGGTGACTTGGCGCGCTGGACCGCCGAGCACACCCTGGAGTACCTCGGGCGCACCGACTTCCAGGTGAAGATCCGCGGGCAACGGATCGAACTCGGCGAAATCGAAGCCGTGCTCGCCGGACATGCCACGGTGGCGACGGCGGTCGCGGTGGGCGTCACTACGGACGGCGGTTCGCGACTGGCCGCCTACGTGGTGCCCGCCGACGGCGCCCTCGACCCGGCGGAGCTGCTGAGATACGCCGCGCAACGATTACCGTCGCATATGGTCCCGGACACAGTGATGGTCCTCGACACGCTCCCGCTGTCGTCGGTGGGCAAAGTCGACCGCCGGGCGTTGCCGGAACCGGAATTCACCTCGACCACCGAATTCGTCGCGCCGCGTAACACGACCGAGCGGATCGTCGCCGATATCTGTGCGGAAGTCCTCGGCGTCGAACGCGTCGGCATCCTGGACAGTTTCTTCGATCTCGGCGGCAACTCGCTGTCGGCGACCCGGGCAGCGGCGCGACTGAGCGGCGCGTTCGGTGTCGATGTGCCGCTGCGCACGATTTTCGAGACGCCGACCATGGGGGCCTTGGCGCAGCACCTGCGCACCGCCGAGGCGGCCGGACGGGAACCGCTGGTGCCGCAGGAGCGCCCGGACCGGATTCCGCTCTCACCGGCCCAGGCTCGGATGTGGTTTCTCAACCAGTTCGACACGAGCTCGCCGCTGTACAACATTCCGCTGGTCGTTCGGATGTCGGGCGAACTCGACGTGGCCGCCATGCGCACCACGATCGCGGATGTGCTGGAACGCCACGAGTCCCTCCGGACCGTCTACCCGGACAGCGACAGCGGGCCGCACCAGGTGATCGTCTCGCTGGAGACGGCGCTGCCCCAGCTGACGCCGGTGCCGGTCGCTCCCGATGACGTCGAGGCGCGTATCGCCGCCGAAGTGACCGTCGGGTTCGACGTCACGTCGGAGGTGCCGCTGCGAATCGCGTTGCTGCGCAGCGCACCCGACGACCACACGCTGGTACTCGTCGTCCATCACATCAGCTTCGACGGGTCGTCGCTCGCGCCGTTGGCCGCGGACCTGATGACCGCCTACAAAGCCCGCGTCCGGCGACAGGCGCCGCAATGGGCGCCGCTGCCCGTACAGTACGCGGACTACGCTCTGTGGCAACGGAAGTCGCTCGGCAACGAGGACGACCCGCACAGTCCGACCGTCGCTCAGACCGAGTATTGGCTCGGCGCGCTCGCTGCTCTGCCCGAGGTACTCGACCTGCCCACCGACCGTCCGCGGCCGGCGAAGCAGTCGTTCCGTGGTGCGGCGGTGTCGACGACGCTGCCCGCCGAGCTGCATCGTGCGGTCGTCGCGTTGGCCCGCCGCCAGGACGCCACCGTCTTCATGGTGATGCACGCGGCGTACGCCGCGTTGCTGGCGCGGCTTTCCGGGACCGGCGATATCGCGGTCGGCACGCCGATCGCCGGCCGGGGCGAGCCCGGACTCGACGGCCTGGTCGGCATGTTCGTCAACACGCTGGTGTTGCGGACCCAGATCGAGCCCGGCGCTTCCTTCATCCAGATCCTGGACCAGGTCCGGGCCACCGACCTGGCCGCGTTCGAAAACGCCGACATCCCGTTCGAGCGCCTGGTCGAGGTGCTGAATCCGCCCCGAACGACGGCACACGCGCCGTTGACGCAGGTGGGATTCTCGTTCCAGAACATCGAGATTCCCACCGTGGAGTTCGATGGCCTGACGGTGTCGACCCGGATGGCCGATCCGAGCGTGGCCAAATACGACCTGCATCTCAATCTCGTCGACGCTCTGGAGCCGGATGGCGAACCGGGCGATATGACGGTCGAATTCGGTTACGCGACAGACTTGTTCGATGAAGCGACGGTCACGTCGATGTTCGACCGTTACCTGCTGCTGTTGCGTGCGGTCGTCGAGGATCCGGCCCGCGTGGTCGGTGACATCGGTGTGCTGACCGCGGCCGAAGTCCGCGAGCTGGCCGCGCGATCGGCCGGAGCGAAGACGCGAACGCCGTCGACGACCATCGCGGACTTGTTCGCCGCGCAGGTCGCGGCTACGCCCGACAGTCTGGCGGTGCTCGACGACGAAGGTGGTGCTCGGCTCACCTATCACGCGTTCGCGGCACGGGTGAACTCGCTGGCCCGAGCACTGATCGGACGCGGTGTCGGTCCCGGCACCGTCGTGGCGGTCGCGATGCGGCGCTCGGTCGATCTGCTGACCACGCTCTATGCGATCCATGCGGCGGGCGCGGCATACTTGCCGATCGATCCGGACCATCCGGTCGAGCGCGTGCGTGCGGTCCTCACCGCCGCGCGGCCGAGGGCAGTCCTCACCCGTCCGGTGGACGCCGCGAGTCTGCCCGACGATATGCGGGTGTGGGCGCTCGGGGGACTCGAGGCCGAGGTCACGGATTCGTCGCCGGTGACCGATGCCGATCGGACCCGGTCGCTGCATCCGGGCGATCTGGCGTACGTCATCTACACCTCCGGCTCGACGGGCGTGCCGAAGGGTGTGGCGGTACCGCATGCCGCGGTGGTGAATCAGCTCCGGTGGATGCGCGAGTACTACGGGCTCGGCGGCGACGACGTCATGCTGCTGCGGACACCGGTCACGTTCGACCTGTCGGTTTGGGAGCTGTTCTCGGCGCTGACCTGTGGCGCGGCATTGGTGGTCGCGGGTGCCGACGCGCAGCGCGACCCCCGCGCCGTGGCCCGGGTGATAGCCGAATATGGCGTGACGACAGTCGATTTCGTGCCGTCTTTGCTCTCGGCATTTCTCGAGGTGGCTGCGCCGCACGAGTTCCCGGCGTTGCGGCGAGTGCTGTGCATCGGCGAGGCGCTTCCGGTCGAGACCGTTCGACGCTTCCGGGATCTCAGTGACGCGCGGATCGACAACTTGTACGGACCGACCGAGGCCGCGGTGAGCGTCACCGTCCACCACATCGACGCCGTCGACGGCGTCGCAGTACCCATCGGTGTCCCCGAGGCGAACGTCGTCGTCCATGTGCTGGATTCGCGGCTGCATCCGGTTCCGGTCGGGGTGACCGGTGAGTTGTATCTGGGCGGTATTCAGTTGGCCCGCGGGTACCACCGGCGTCCCGGTCCGACGGCGGGGACGTTCGTCGCGGACCCCTTCGGCGCCACGCCCGGTTCCCGGCTGTACCGCACCGGTGACCTGGTTCGCTGGGACGAGGCCGGCAGTTTGCGTTACGTCGGCCGCGCGGACACCCAGGTGAAGGTTCGCGGCCTGCGCATCGAACTCGGTGATATCGAGGCGGCGCTGGTCGCGCACGAGCAGGTGAGCGCGGCCGTCGTGCAGGTTCGCACCGACGGCGCCGATCAGCGTCTAGTCGCCTACCTGGTTGCCGGAGAGGCGGTGGACGCCAAGCAGGTTCGGGGCTTCCTGCTGGAGCGGCTGCCGGCCTACATGGTGCCGTCGTCGCTGGTGCGCATCGACGCGATCCCGCTCACGGCCAACGGCAAGGTCGACTACCGGGCGCTGCCGGCACCGGACCCCAGCGATGACCAGACGGAGTACCGGGCGCCGCGCGGGCTCGTCGAACAGACCATCGCCGCGGTTTTCGGCGAGCTGTTCGACCGGCGGCAGATCGGCGCCGACGACAATTTCTTCGACCTGGGCGGCAATTCGCTCATCGCGACGCGCGCGCTGAGCCGCATCGGCGACGTCGTCGACGTATCCATCCCGGTCCGGGTGATCTTCGAAGCGCCAACCGTCGCAGACCTGGCCGAGCGCGTCGCGCAGTTGCGTGCCGTGCCGAGCCTTCCGGCGCCGGTGCGCAAACCGCGGCCGGATCGTATTCCGCTGTCGCACGCGCAAACACGGATGTGGTTCCTCAACCAGTTCGACCCCGATGCGCCGGGATACATTGTGCCGCTGGCGATTCGTCTCGAAGGAGTGCTCGACCTCGCGGCGCTGACCGCGGCCGTCGGTGATGTCATCGAGCGGCACGAGAGCCTGCGGACGATGTATCCGGCCGTCGATGGCACGCCGAACCAGGTCGTGCTGGATGCGGCCGATGTCCTCGCCACATTCGATCTCACGCCGCAGCCGGTCGGCGAGCGCGAGCTGTCCCGTCTGCTGACGGAGTTCTCCGGCGGCGGATTCGACGTGGCGAAGGCCGTGCCGGTGCGCATAGCGCTGTACCAGTTGTCGGATGAGGCATGGACGGTCGCGTTTGCCGCCCATCACATCAGCTGCGACGGCTTCTCGGTGGCGCCGCTGGCCACGGACCTGGTGACGGCCTATCAGGCGCGTTCGGGCGGGAATGCGCCGGACTGGGCACCGCTGACGGTGCAATTCGCCGATTACGCCCTGTGGCAGCGTGAGGTACTCGGGTCCGCGGACGACCCGGATTCCTACGTGGCTCGCGACATCGCCTATTGGCGAACCCAACTCGCGGGAATCCCGGACTTGATCGAGTTGCCGACCGATCGGCCACGGCCGGTCGAGCAGACCCAGCGGGGCGCGGTGATCCATGTCGCGATCCCCGGTGAGCTGCAGGGGAGGGTCGAGTCGCTGGCCCGCCGAGCGGGAGCCACGACGTTCATGGTGGTGCACACGGCATTGGCGGTGTTGCTGTCGCGCCTTTCCGGCAGCGATGACGTCACCATCGGTGTGCCGCACGCCGGACGTGGCGACCGGTCGCTGGACAACCTTGTCGGCATGTTCGTCAACACCTTGGTGATGCGCACCCGGATCACGCTCGACCAGACCTTCCTGAGTCTGCTGGATCAGGTGCGGCGCACGGACATCGAGGCCTTCGACCACGCAGGCGTCCCGTTCGAGCAGTTGGTGGACGCGCTGAACCCGGCGCGGTCGACCGCGCACACCCCGTTGTTCCAGGTGCTGCTGGCCTACCAGAACATGACGCTAGCGCGCGTCGAACTTCCGGAACTCACCGTCGAGAGCGTGGATCCCGGCGACCATGCCGCGATCTACGACCTGCTGCTCATGATGACCGAAGGACGCGGTTCGCATAACGAGCCGACCGGCATGACGCTGCGCCTGACCTACGCCACGGACCTTTTCGACGAGGACTCCGTCCGGCGCTTCGCCGAGCGATTCATCCGCGTTCTGAACGCCGCTGCGACCGACGCCGAGGCGACGATCGGAGCGTTGGATCTGCTCGGCGATGCCGAGCGCGACCAGGTGCTGGGGCAGTGGAATGACACCGGAGGCTCCGCCGCGCCGGGCCGGACACTCGTCGACGCGTTCGACGAACAGGTCGCGCGTACCCCGCACCGTCCCGCGCTCCGGCTTCCGGACACCGGCACGGTGTCCTACCGGGACTTCGACACTCGGGTCAATCGTCTGGCCCGGTGGCTCATCGAGCGGTGCGCCGGACCGGAAACGGTGGTGGCGGTGGCGATTCGCCGGTCGGCCGACCTCGTCACGGCGCTGTACGCGGTGGTGAAGGCGGGAGCCGCGTTCCTGCCCATCGACCCGGATCACCCGAGCACACGGATCGCCACCGTACTGAGCTCGGCGCAGCCGCTGATGGTGCTCACAACTTCCGGCGATGGCGGGGCTCTGCCCGAGACCTGCGAGTGCGTTCCGATTGATCGGCTGGACCTCGCCGCTCTGCGCAAGGGACCGATCACGGACGAGGAGCGGCGAGCGCCCCTGCGGCCGGACAACATCGCCTACATACTGTTCACCTCCGGCTCCACCGGTGTCCCGAAGGGTGTCGCGCTGACCCACGCCGCGACGATGAGCCAGCTGGCGTGGGCGCAGCGGGAGTGGCCGCACGATACGTCCGACGCGGTGCTGCACAAGACACCGATCACCTTCGACATCGCGGTGTGGGAGTTGTTCTGGCCGCTGCAGACCGGGGCGCAGATAGTCATCGCCGAACCCGGCGGGCACCGCGACCCGGGGTATCTGGCCGACATCATCGGCCGTCATCGGATCACCACAGTGCACTTCGTTCCGTCGATGCTCGACGTTCTCCTGGAGTCGACCGGTGCCCGGTTGCCGTCGATCCGGCGGGTGTTCGTCGCGGGCGAGGCGCTGGCGCAACGGACCGTCGAGGCCGCCGCGCGGGTGTTCGAGAACGCGGATCTGGTGAACTGGTACGGGCCGGCGGAGGCCGAGGTCGTCACGGCGCAGCGGTGCGTGCCCGAGGTGGTGGCCACGACGGTGCCGATCGGTGCACCGGCGTCCGGGATGAAGGTCTATGTCCTGGACCCGCGGCTGCGGCCGGTGCCGGTGGGTGTCGTTGGTGAACTGTATGTCTCGGGCGTTCAGTTGGCGCGCGGTTATCATGCGCGGGCCGAACTCACGTCCGGCGCCTTTGTCGCGCACCCGTTCGGCGCACCGGGGGAGCGGCTGTATCGCACCGGCGACCTGGTTCGGTGGCGTGCCGCCGGAGAGCTGGAATACTTGGGCCGCAGCGACTTCCAGGTGAAGGTGCGCGGCCAGCGGGTGGAGCCGGGTGACATCGAAGCCGCATTGCATGCGATTGCGCAGGTCACCCGGGCAGTGGCGATCGTGACGGCCGAACGGATCGTCGGCTATGTGACGTTGGCTCCAGGCGCGGTCATCGACGGCCGCGCCATCCGCGACCAACTCACTCGCACCCTGCCCGCCTACCTGGTTCCCGATGGCGTGCAGGTGCTCGATGCGATGCCGTTCACCGCGAACGGCAAGCTCGATCGCGCTGCGTTGCCACGACCGGTATTCGACAGCGGCGAGACCTTCGTCGCGCCGCGAACCGACCACGAAGCGGAGCTCGCGAATCTGGTCGCGACACTCACCGGCGCGGATCAGGTGAGTGTGCTGGCGAACGTCTTCGAAATCGGTGTCAACTCGCTGTCCGCGGCTCAGCTCGCGGCGCGAGCCCAGGCCGCCCTCGGCGTCGATGTCGGCATCCGGGACATCTTTGATGCGCCGACGATCGCCGCTTTGGCCGAACGCATCGCCACGCGAACCCGTTCCGTGGTCGTGCCGCTCACACCCCGGCCACGTCCCGCGGCCATCCCACTGGCGGCCGCGCAACGACGGATGTGGTTGCTCAACCAGTTCGACACCGCGTCGGCGGCGTACAACATCTGCTTCGCCGCCCGTTTGACCGGTGCGCTGGACATCGACGCGCTGCGCGCGGCGTTCCTCGATGTGGTGACCCGGCACGAGCCGTTGCGGACGGTGTATCCGGCTGTCGACGGTGAGCCGTGCCAGATCGTGCAGGAAGTCACGGCGATGGCCGCCGACGTGGTTTTCGACCCCGAGCCGGTGGGCGGGGAGACGGAACTCGCCGAACGCATCGGATCCGCTGTCGGGACAGGATTCGACATCGCCGAATCTGTGCCGGTGCGGGCGCGACTGTTCGAGACCGCGGCCGACGATCACGTGCTGGTGCTCGTGGTGCATCACATCGCCGCCGACGGCTCGTCGATGGCTCCGCTCGCCCGCGATGTGTTCGCCGCCTACCGGGCGCGGGTCAGTGGCGGGGCCCCGCACTGGGAACCGTTGCCGGTGCACTACGCCGACTATGCGATGTGGCAGCGGGAGATGCTGGGCTCCGAGGATGATCCGGGGTCGCTGATCGCGCGCCAGATCCAGTACTGGAGCGAGGCTCTCGGCGATGCGCCGGAACTGCTCGACTTGCCGACCGACCGGCCGCGGCCGGCGACGATATCGACGGCGGGCGGAAACATCCGCTTCGAACTGCCTGCCCGGCTGCACGATGACATCGTGCGGCTGGCGCACCGTGAGGGCGTCACGGTATTCGTCGTACTGCACGCGGCCTTGGCGATCCTCCTGGCACGCACCGCGCACAGCGACGACATCTCGGTGGGCACGCCCGTCGCCGGTCGCGGACGGCCGGAGCTGGACGACCTGGTCGGCATGTTCGTCAACACCGTGGTGTTGCGGACGCGGATCCAGCAGGACCGCTCGTTCCGGGAACTCTTGACCGAGGTACGCGACGTCGACCTGGCCGCACTGGCGCACGCGGACCTGCCCTACGAACGACTGGTCGACATCCTCGACCGTCCGCGTTCGACGGCGTATTCGCCGCTGTATCAGGTGATGTTCGGCTTGCAGAACACCCGCGCGGCCCGGTTCGAGCTGCCCGGCGTCGGAGTGGAACTTCTCGACCCCGGTATCGCACAGGCGAAAGCCGACCTCACGGTGTTGCTGACCGAGCGGCTCGACGGTCCGAGGGCCGCCGGTATCGAAGGCGAAATCATCTACGCCACGGATCTTTTCGTCGAAGACACCGCGATTTCGATGGCGGCGAGGTTCCTTCGTGTTCTCGAAGCGGTCACCTCCGATCCGGCCCGTTCGATCGGCGCGATCGGGCTGCTGAGCGCCGAGGAGACCGAAACGCTGGTGCCGGCGCAAGGCCCCGACGCCGCGCAGCCTTGCCTGCTGCCGGATCTGCTGAGGTCGGCGGTGGCAGCGGATGCGTCGGCGGTCGCCCTGATCGGCGACGGCGAGACACTCACCTACGAAGAGCTCGACCACCGGGCCAACCGGCTCGCCCATCACCTGCTCGATCAGGGTGCACGACCGGGGGTGTGCATCGCGTTGGCCGTGCCGCGGTCGGTCGATTACCACGTCGCGATGTGGGCGATAGCGAAGACCGGTGCGACGTTCGTTCCGGTGGATCTGCGGTATCCAGCCGAGCGAATCGCGCACATGGTGCACGATTCCGGCGTCGAGGCCGGGATCACCCTCGCGGGCGCACGCACGGCACTGCCGGACGGTGTCCGATGGCTCGTGCTCGATGATCCGCGTTCGGCCGCCGAGATCGCCGCGCGGTCCGAGCACGCGGTCACGGACGCGGATCGCGGTCGCGCGCTGCGGGTTCAGGATGCGGCATATGTGATCTATACGTCGGGATCGACCGGAACGCCGAAGGGCGTCGTGGTCACGCACGAGGGGCTGGCGAACTTCGCGGTCGAGCAGCGCGAGCGTTATCGCGTGGATGCCGCGTCGCGGGTACTTCAGGTGGCTTCGCCCGCCTTCGACGCGGTCCTGCTCGAAGCGTTGATGGCGCAGTACGCGGGCGCGGCGCTGGTCGTGTCGCCGCCGGAGGTGTTCGGTGGCCCGGATCTGGCCGAGTTGATCCGCACGCACCAGGTGTCGCACGCGTTCCTGACGCCGAGTGTGCTGGCGACGATGTCACCGACCGGTCTCGAGTCGGTGCGGATGCTGGCGGTCGGCGGGGAGAAGGTGCCCGCGGACCTGATCGCCGCATGGGCGCCGGGACGACAGTTGCACAACATCTACGGTCCGACCGAGGCCACGATCGTGATCACGATGAGTGACGCGGTGCGCCCCGCCGACCCGATCACCATCGGCGGCCCGATCCGGGGCGCGGAAGCCATGGTTCTGGACGCGCGGTTGCGTCCGGTACCGGTTGGGGTGGCGGGAGAGCTGTACGTGTCGGGTGTGCAACTGGCGCGCGGATACTTGAACCGGCATGGGGCGACGGCGGCCGCGTTCGTGGCGAATCCCTACGGTGGGCCCGGTTCCCGGATGTATCGCACCGGTGACATCGTTCGCTGGAACGCGCAGCGCGCATTGGAATACGTCGGCCGCAGCGACTTCCAGGTCAAGATTCGTGGCCAGCGCATCGAACTCGGCGAGATCGACGCCGCGCTGCTCACCCATCCGCGGGTGGCCGCCGCGGTGACCGTGAGCCGCCGCGGACCCGGAGGGCAGCCGCTGCTCGCCGCGTACCTCGTACCGGAACCGGGTACGGTCGTCGACGCGAGCGCCGCGCTCGATCATGTCGCCGCGGTATTGCCCGCGCACATGGTGCCGTCGACGGTCACCGTGCTCGACCGCATGCCGATCACCTCGACCGGCAAGGTGGACCGGAAAGCCCTGCCCGAACCGGTGTTCCAGCCCGCCGGAGACGACGCGGTCGCGGCGACGACCGACCTGGAGCGCGCCATCGCGGCTGCGTTCGCGGACGTGCTCGGTATAGCCTCGGTGGGGGCCACCACCTCGTTCTTCGCGCTCGGCGGTGATTCCATCCTGTCGATCCAGTTGGCGTCCCGGCTGAAGTCGGCCGGTGTCGTCGTCACGGCACGGGACATTTTCGAGCACAAGACCGTTCGCGCTTTGGCCGGTGTTGCCGACGCCGCGGAGCGAGTCGCGCTCGATGAACTTCCGGGGGGCGGCGTCGGCGAGATTCCACTCACGCCGGTCGTCTCCTGGTTCACCGAGCGGCTCGGGGCCGCACCGCGGTTCGCCCAATCGATGCTGGTCCGTCTGCCGGGTGACGCGCGCGTCGAGGAGGTGACCTCGACCGTGCAGGCAGTGCTCGACCGGCACGACATGCTGCGCTCGCGGCTGCGGTCACGCCGGTTCGAGGTTATGCCGGCGAGCACTGTCGATGCCGCGGATTCGGTCCGCAACCGCACCTTCACGGCGGACCAGACGCCCGGCAGCGCCGGGTTCACCGCTGTGCTCGACGCAGCACTTGCCGAGGCTTCCGACCGCCTCGACCCGGCGGAGGGCAGGATGCTGCAAGTTGTGTGTCTGCTTCCGGAATCGGGTGTGGACGCCGAGGCCCGCGCCCTCCTCGTGATCCATCACCTGGCCGTCGACGCGGTGTCGTGGCGGATCCTGATCCCCGACTTCGCGGCCGCCTGGCAGCAGGTGACCAGGGGACAAACAGTCGACTTGCCCGAACCGGGCACCTCGATGCGCCGCTGGGCGCACGCGTTGGCCGACGCCGCCGCCGACCGGGCCGATGAGGTCGAGCTGTGGCAGCGGATGGGTGCGGCGGCCGATCCGCTGCTCGGCCGCGCGGCGTTGGACCCCGCCGTCGACACCCAGTCGACCGTGCGCCATCTGGCGGTGTCGCTGCCGACCGAGGTGACCTCGGCGTTGCTGGACGCGGTGCCCTCCGCGGTCCGCGGCAGCGTCGATGACGCGCTGCTGGCCGGTCTGACCGCTGCGCTGACGCGCTGGCGCAGTCGGCGCGGCATCGCCCACGCGGGCATGAAGATTCTGTTGGAAGGACATGGGCGCGCGGAGCAGATCGCGCAGGGAGCAGATCTGTCGCGCACGGTAGGCTGGTTCACCAACACTTACCCGGTGGCGCTCGATCTGAGCGGCATCGAGGCGCAGGACCCGCGCGCGGCGGTGAAGTCCGTGAAAGACCAGTTGCGCGAGATCCCCGACAAGGGGATCGGCTACGGCCTGCTGCGTTACCTGGACACCGACACAGCCGAACGGCTGGCCGCATTGCCCGAGCCGCAGATCAGTTTCAACAATCTCGGCCGGGTCGGCGTCGATCTCGCGGCACTGCCGGACCTCGCGTGGATTCCGACCAGTGAGCAGTTCGACCAGCGAGCCGCGTTCGATCCGGACATGCCCGCCGTAGCGGCCATCACGTTCGACGTGAACATCGTCGACCACGCGGGCGGACCCCAACTGTCGGCGCACGTCGGATACGCCTCGCGGTTGCTCGATCACGACGAGGTAGCCGAACTCGTCGACGATTGGGTCGAGGCCGTCACCGCCATCGCTGCCGCGGCCGGGCCGGCCGACGACTGGGGATTCTCCCGGGCCGACGTTCCGCTCGTCGATGTCACACAGTCCGACCTGGACACCTTCGCCAGCCGCTACGGAAGCCTGTCCGACGTATGGTCACTGGCGCCGCTGCAGGCAGGACTGCTGTTCCATGCCGAACTCGCCGCGGGTGAACTCGATGTCTACACGGCGCAATCGGTACTCGGCCTGTCCGGCGTCGTCGATGAGGACCGGCTCGAACGATCGGCGGCCGCGCTGCTCGCGCGGCATCCCAACCTGCGCGCCGCCTTCGTCCGCACGGCGGACGGCGTCCCCGCACAGGTCGTTCCCGCCGCGACCGCGGTGCCCTGGCGAAGAATCGATCTGACCGGCGGCACCATGACACCGGATGAGCTGATCGCGGCGGAGCGGGCGGTCCCGTTCGATCCCGCCGATCCTCCGCTGCTGCGGTTTCTGTTCCTCGCGGTGACCCCGCACGAGTTCCGGCTCGTGCTGACCGCACACCACCTGCTGCTGGACGGCTGGTCGCTGCCGCTGCTGTGGCGTGAGCTGATCGGCTTGTACGCGGTGGGTGCCCGGGTGGACCTGTTGCCGGCCGTCGCGTCGTATCGCACCTACCTGGAATGGCTGGATCGCCGCGAGTTGTCCACCGGTGTCGAGGTGTGGCGAGATGTGCTGCGCGAGTTCACCGAACCGACGCTGGTCGCCGATGCATGGACCGATGCCACTGTCGACATCCCGATCGACCTCGAGGTCGTGCTCGGTCGCGCGGCCACCGCCGAGTTGGTGGAGTTCGCGCGATCACGGGCGGTCACGATGGCGACGATCGTGCAGTTCGCCTGGGCAATGGTGCTGGGGAACCTGCTCGGCTCCGAACGCGTGGTGTTCGGTAGCACGGTCTCCGGCCGTCCCGCCGAACTGCCCGGCGTGGAGTCGATGATCGGTCTGTTCATCAACACGATTCCGATCGCCGCGCACGTGCGCCGGGACTGGACCATCGAGGACGCACTGGGTCGGTTGCAGGCCGACAACACTCGCCTGCTCGACCATCACGACGTCGAGTTGTCGCGGATCCTGTCGGCCGCGGACACAGCCCAGCTGTTCGACACCCTCGTTGTCTTCGAGTCGTATCCGGTCGACAGCAGCGGACTGGGCGAGGCGGACATCGACGGTATGCGGGTGGTCTCGTCCGACGGCAGCGACGCCGCGCATTACCCGATCACCGTTCAGGCGCACCAGACCGACGAGCTGCACGTCAGGATCCGCTACCAGCGCAGCCGCATCGATGACCGGATGGCGTCCGGCCTCGCCGAGCGCCTGGAAACCGTGCTGCGCGTCATCACGATCGCCCCGCGGGTCCGGCTCGGTACGGTCGATCTGTTGTCCGTCGGCGAGTGGCGTGATCTGGTGCCCGCTTCGGGCGGCCGGGCCGAGTCACCGCGCGTGCTCGCGGAGTTGCTGTCGGCCGGCGTGGCGCTGAATCCCGATGCGGCGGCGTTGGTTTCGGGTGAACGCACGGTGTCCTACGGCGAGCTGGATGCCTGGTCGAACCGGGTCGCGCGGCAGCTGATCGACTGGGGTGTCGGCGCGGGCGACCAGGTCGCGTTGGCGATGGCCAGGTCGGTGGAATTCGTGGTCGGCATATGGGCGGTGGCCAAGGCCGGCGCCGCGTTCCTTCCGGTCGATCCGCGGAATCCGGCCGAACGAGTCCGGCACATGGTCGCTGACGCCGAGGTGCGGGTAGCGCTCACGGTCCAGGCGTACCGAGACCTGCTGCCGGACGTCGTCCGGCTGCTGGTTCTCGACGACCCGGACACCCAGCAGTCGGTCGCGGCGCAATCGTCGGCCGCGGTGACCGATACCGATCGCATGCGGACAGTGCACGTCAAGGAGACCGCTTACGTCCTCTACACCTCGGGGTCGACGGGGACGCCGAAGGGGGTCGCGGTAACCCATGAAGGGTTGGCGAATTTCTCCGCCGCCCAGCGGGACCGGTTCGGTGTGGACCGTGGCTCGCGCGTGTTGCAAGCGGCCGCTCCAGGGTTCGACGTAGCGGTACTCGAGGTGCTGCTGGCCCACGCGAATGGAGCTGTCCTGGTGTTGCCGCCGCCGGATGTGTTCGGTGGCCCCGAGCTCGCGGAATTGATTCGGGCGCAGCGGGTGTCGCACTCGTTCATTACACCGAGTGTGCTGGCGACGATGTCGCCCGAAGGGCTGGAATCGTTGCAGGTGCTGATGGCGGGCGGCGAGGCGGTGACGCCGGAAACGGTCGCGGTGTGGTCTTCGGATCGGCAATTGCTCAACGGTTACGGTCCGACCGAGACCACCATCCTGGCCGGGATCAGCGATCCGCTGCACCCCGGTGATCTGGTGACGATCGGTGGACCGATCCGTGGCGTCGAAGCCGTCGTACTGGATTCTTGGCTGCGGCCGGTGCCGGTCGGTGTGGCGGGGGAGCTGTATCTCGCGGGCGTGCAACTGGCCCGCGGGTATGTGAACCGGCCCGCGACAACGGCCGGTGCATTCGTGGCAAATCCGTTCGGTGCGGCGGGCTCGCGCATGTATCGCACCGGCGACCTGGCGCGCTGGACGCCCGAGCACACCGTGGAATACCTCGGCCGGGGCGATTTCCAAGTCAAGATCCGTGGTCAACGCATCGAACTGGGTGAAATCGAAGCCGTCCTCGCCGGACATCCCGGCGTGGAACACGCGGTCGTCGTGCTGCGCGCCGACCAGCGCGGCATCAACCGGCTCGTGGGCTACGTCGTCGGCGACGAGGCGGTGGATCCGACCGAGGTCAGAACTGCGGCACGGCTGCGGCTGCCTGCTCATATGGTGCCCGACGTCTGCGTGGTGCTGGACGAACTGCCGCTCACCAGGAACGGCAAGCTCGATCGGCTGGCACTGCCGGCACCGGAGTTCTCCGAGGACCGGGAGTGGGTCGCTCCGCGGACCGGCCCCGAGCGACGCGTGGCGGAAGTGTTCGCCCATGTTCTGGGCGTCGATCGGGTCGCAGCGACGGACAGCTTCTTCGACCTCGGCGGCAACTCGCTGTCGGCGACCCGGGTCACCGCCCAGTTGGGTTCGGCGCTCGGAGTGAGCGTCAGTGTCCGTGACCTCTTCGAAGCATCGACGGTCGCCGATCTCGCCGCACGGCTGGCGAGTTTCGAGCGGCGGGCGCGGGTGCCGCTGGTCGCGCGAACGCGGCCCGACCTGGTGCCCTTGTCGCTGGCGCAGCAGCGGATGTGGTTCCTCAATCAGCTCGACACGTCGATCGGCGCGTACAACATCCCGCTGGTGATCCGCCTGAAGGGTGAACTCGACATCGACGCGTTGCAGCGCGCGTGCGAACTGGTCGTCGACCGGCACGAGTCGCTGCGGACCAAGTTCCCGATCACCGACGGAACGCCGCATCAGGTCACGGTCGATGTCGACGAGACGGTAACCGCACTCTCGGCGGTCAGGATCGACGAAGAGCAGCTGATGCAGCGAGCGGTTGCCGCGGTTTCGGCGAGCTTCGACGTGACCCAGGCGCCCCCGCTGCGCATCGAGCTGTTCCAACTCGATGCCCGGGAACACGTTCTGGTGATCGCCGTGCATCACATCTGCGCCGACGGACAGTCCATGTTGCCGCTCGCGCGGGACGTGGCACTGGCTTACGAGGCGAGCAGGCAGGGGGCGCAGCCGAGCTGGCCGGCCCTTCCGGTCCAGTACGCCGACTACGCACTGTGGCAGCGTGAAGTACTCGGCGACGAGCACGATCCCAGCTCGGTCATGTCCCAGCAGTTGCACTTCTGGAACGACACGCTCGGCGGCATGCCCGAGCTGCTCGAGTTGCCGACGGATCGGCCGAGGCCGCCGGTGGCGTCCATGCGCGGCAGCACTCTGGATTTCGAGATTTCCGCCGCAGTGCAGGCGCGGATCAGCGCGATCGCACGCCAGTCGAACGCGACCGCCTTCATGGTCCTGCACGCCGCCCTGACCGTCTTGCTGTCCAGGCTGGCCGGCGTCGACGATGTCGCGGTGGGCACCCCGGTGGCCGGCCGTGGGGAACGCGAACTCGACGATCTGATCGGTATGTTCGTCAACACGCTCGTGTTGCGGTCGCGGGTGTCGTCACGGCAGTCGTTCGCCGAGTTGCTCGACGCCACGCGGGACACGGACCTGGCCGCGTTCGCGCACGCGGACGTGCCCTTCGAGCAGGTGGTGGAAGCGGTGAATCCGCCACGGTCCACGGCGCATCTGCCGCTGTATCAGGTGACCATCGACGTCCAGAACCTGAGCGAGGCCGCCTTGGAGCTGCCGGGGCTCACGATCGAGCCGGTGGAGAACGGGTTCGAACCGGCGCAGGCCGACCTGAACGTGAAACTGGTCGAACGGCTCGGTGACCAGGGGCATCCGGAAGGCATCATGGGCCGGTTGACCTATGCCACCGATCTTTTCGTCGAAGCGACGATGACTCGGTTCGCCCAGGCGTACGTGCGGATTCTGGAGGAGGTGACGGCGAACCCGCGTGTTGCCATCGGCGACATCGACCTCGTGGGTCCGGTGCAGCGACGCGAATTGCTCGGCGCGGCCGGCAACGATGGCGTCGCAGTCGCGGAGAGCACCCTCGCGGAGCTGTTCGCGGCCAGGGCGGCCGCGCAGCCGGATGCGGTCGCCGTGACCGATGGCCAGTCGCAGCTGACCTATGCGGAGCTGGATCGCCGCGCCGACGCGGTGGCCGCTCGGCTCACCGGATTCGGCGTGGGGCCGGAATCACTGGTGGCCGTGGCGTTGCCGCGCTCGATCGAGCTGATCGTGGGGTTGCTCGGCGTTGTCCGAGCCGGTGCGGGATATCTGCCGCTCGATGTGGCGTACCCGCCGCAGCGATTGCGGTTCGTGCTCGAGGACGCGGGCCCGGCGGCGATCCTGACGTCGGCTGAGATGGCCTCGGCGGTGCCGGAGTACGCGGCCCCGGTCGCGTTGATCGAGGAGTGCGTCGAGCCCGGCGGCGTTTCCACCGCGGTCGTGCGGCCGGACAACGTCGCGTACGTGATCTATACCTCGGGTTCGACCGGCCGCCCCAAGGGTGTGACGGTCAGCCACCGAGAAGCGGTCACGTTGTTCACGAACGCGGCCGAGCGGTTCGATATCGGTCCCGACGACGTGTGGACCATGTTCCATTCGTACGCTTTCGATTTCGCGGTATGGGAAATCTGGGGTGCGTTGCTCTCCGGCGGCAAGGTGGTCGTCGTCGACCACGAAACCTCCAGATCGCCAGAGGATTTCGTAAACCTTGTGGCGCGGGAGCGTGTGACGGTATTGAGCCAGACACCCTCGGCTTTCTACGGATTCGCCGATGCGGACCGGCGCTATCGCGAATCTGATTGCCCTGCTGGTGATCTCGCCCTTCGATACGTTGTCTTCGGTGGCGAAGCGCTGGACGTGTCCCGGTTGGGCGGCTGGTTCGCCGCGCACGCGCCGGGGTCGCCCCGTTTGGTGAACATGTACGGGATCACGGAAACGACCGTGCACGTGACGTTCTCGGAGATCACGCAGGCTGGGGCGGGCGCAATCGGGGCTCCTTTGCCGGGGTTGCGGGTGTACGTCCTCGATGACCGGCTGCGGCCGGTGCCGATCGGAACCGTCGGCGAGATTTATGTAGCCGGTGGGCAACTCGCACGTGGCTATCTCCGGGCTCCGGCGCTGACGGCCGGCCGTTTCGTGGCCAACCCGTTCGATCCGGAAGGCACCCGGCTGTATCGATCGGGAGATGTGGGCCGGTGGCGGAAGTCCGCGAGCGGACTGGAGTTGCTGTACGTCGGCCGGGCCGACGCGCAAGTACAGCTGCGCGGTTTCCGGGTCGAGCTGGGCGAGGTGGAGTCGGCGCTGCTGCGCCACCCCGGCGTCGCCCAGGCCGCAGCCGCGGTGCACCGCCACGACCGCGGCGTGGATCAGTTGATCGGATACGTCGTCGGCGCCGACGGACAGCAGATCGAGCCGGGCGAGGTCCGGGCGGCCGCTGCGCAAGTGCTGACGAGCTACATGGTGCCGTCGACGATCATGGTGTTGCCCGAGCTGCCGTTGACGGTCAACGGCAAGCTCGACCGGAAGGCACTGCCGGTTCCCGATTTCGACGAATCCGCCGCAGAGTTCACCGCGCCGCGCACCCACACCGAGAAGATGATCTGCGACGTCTACGGGCAGGTTCTGGGTGTCCAGCGCGTCGGCGTCTCGGACGGGTTCTTCGACCTGGGTGGCAATTCACTGCTGGCCACGATGGTGGTGACCGAGTTGCGGGCCCGTGGCGTGACGATCGCGCTGCCGTGGATGTTCGACGATGCGACGCCGATGGCGCTCGCGAGCCGGGCAGACGGCGCGGAGGGCGGATCCGGTCTGCAAGTGTTGCTTCCGCTGCGCGCCAATGGCCCGAGACCGGCAGTATTCGCCGTGCACCCGGCGGGCGGCTTGGCGTGGTTCTACGGCGGATTGGTCGAACATCTGCACAAGGATCGCCCGATCTACGGTCTGCAGGATCCCCATGTCGTGGCAGGCGAGCCACGTGCGGGATCAGTGGACGAATTGGCGCAACGCTATGTGGCGGAGATTCGCCGAGTACAGCCGACCGGGCCGTATCATCTGCTCGGCTGGTCCTTGGGCGGTGCGCTCGCACACGCCATCGCCGTGCGACTGCAGCGCGATGGCGAGCAGGTCGGCACGCTGGCCATGATGGACAGTGCCGTCGGTGCGCCGGAGGAGTTGTCCGCGGCGATGATCAGCACCGCGGGCGAGGCCGCGCCGGGAGAATTGATGGCCGACCTGCTCGGTGGGTGGCGTGAGCTGTTCGACCTCGGCACGGAGGTGCGCGCCGACACCCATGAGCAGGCGTGGGGCGTCATCCGTGACCAGGTGACCGCGACCGGGATGTTCAGCGCCGAGCAACTCGACCGGGTCATGGCGAGCTTCGAAACCGCGAGCGGCATCGCGCAGGAATACCGGCCGGACGTTTTCACGGGCGACCTGGTCTTCTTCACCGCAGGAAAAGACCGCGTCGACCACAGCGCCGTGGTGCGGACGTGGCGCCCCTTCATTACCGGCGACCTGCACAACACGGTCGTCGAAGCACGTCATCTCGAGTTGACCCACCCGTACGCATTGGCCGTCATCGGCCCGATCCTCGAAAGGTTCATGAACGAATGCTGACGACTCTCCAGCAATTCCCGCAACTCCGGCTCGACGACGGCAGGACGGTGGCCTGCACAAGTCCGGCTGAGGCGCGGATGCTGTGGGGCGAGATGTCGATCGACGGGTTCTATCGGCGTGCCGCGGCTCGGCTACGCCCCGGGGACGTCGCACTGGATATCGGCGCGAATATCGGACTCAGTGCGATGATGTTCGCCGATACCTGCCCCGGCGTTCGGGTGATCGCCGCCGAGCCGGCACCGCTGACTTTCGACTGTTTGGAACGCAATGTCGCCGCGCATGTTGCTGGTGGCGTACCTCTTCAAGTCGCTGTCGCAGCCACGCCCGGCGTGGCGCCGTTCACCTGGTACCCGCGGGCAACGGCGAATTCCGGGTTGTATGCGGACCGCGACGCCGACGACGAAGCCACCGCCATCTATCTGCGCAACAGCGGGCTGAACGACGAGGCGATCGCGCTCATCACTGCGGGCCTGCACGAGGGTGAACAAATGGATGTCGAGGTCACCACCATTTCCGCGATTTTGGCCGAGCACGATTCGGCCGCCGAGATC
Source organism: Nocardia glycosmidis (assembly GCF_052545115.1). Taxonomy (NCBI): domain Bacteria; kingdom Bacillati; phylum Actinomycetota; class Actinomycetes; order Mycobacteriales; family Nocardiaceae; genus Nocardia; species Nocardia glycosmidis. The sequence continues at coordinate 117,815 of NZ_JBQWRH010000020.1, forward strand.
GGGTTGCTCAAGGTCGATGTCGAGCGGGCGGAATTGGACGTCCTGCGTGGTATCGCCGAAGCGGACTGGCCACGCATTCGCGCCGTCGTCGCCGAAGTCCATGACCGGGACAACGGTCTGGCACAGTTCTGCGAGCTGCTGCGCCGGCACGGACTGTCGGCGCAAACACGGCAGGACCCGAGTTTGGCCGGAACGGAGCTGCACGAGGTGTACGCCACCAGGCCGGGGGACATCTGACTGGTTGCGGACACTGTTGCGCGTAGAAATCAGGTGAGTGGTGTTGCACCCCAGCGCTGGTGGACACCACTCACCTGCCGCTTCGGCCCGCACTGCCGGGCCACCTGCATGCGCATTTCACGGATGATTTCGGTGATCAGTTCTCCGGAGAGATCGACTCGCGATAGGCGGCCCAGCCGTCGTCGAAGGTGCCCCGATAACGATCCGCTCACTTCTTCCGCACGTGGAGCGGTGCGTGGTGCTCGACGCACCGGACGCGCCCATGCGCGCCGGACTCGAACCGACCGGGTAGGTAAGGTCTGAGGCGTCGTGGAACGCACTCCACGAGGCAGCCGCCGAACGGCTTCGCGCGGACCCGCCACACTTGTCGAACGAAGAGAGCTGATCGATGCCGACCTCTACCGCACGTGCACAGATCGGGGTCACCGGGCTGGCGGTCATGGGCAGCAATATCGCCCGCAACTTCGCCAAGAACGGCTACACGGTGGCGCTGCACAACCGCAGCATCGCCAAGACCGACGCACTGCTCGAGGCGCACGGCGACGACGGCGACTTCGTACGCGCCGAGACGATCGAGGAGTTCGTCGCCGCGCTGGAGAAGCCGCGCCGGGTGCTGATCATGGTGAAGGCGGGCGCCGCCACCGATGCGGTCATCGAGGAACTCGCCGCCGCGATGGAGCCCGGGGACATCATCATCGACGGCGGAAACGCCCTCTACACCGACACCATCCGGCGGGAAGCCGCGTTGCGGGAGCGCGGATTGAACTTCGTCGGCGCCGGTATCTCCGGTGGCGAGGAAGGCGCGCTCAACGGCCCTTCGATCATGCCCGGCGGCCCGAAAGAGTCCTACGACTCGCTCGGTCCACTGTTGGAATCGATCGCGGCGAAGGTCGATGGGACGCCGTGCTGCACCCATATCGGTCCGGACGGTTCCGGGCACTTCGTCAAGATGGTGCACAACGGCATCGAGTACGCCGACATGCAGCTGATCGGTGAGGCCTACCACCTGTTCCGTGCCGCGCTCGGCTTCGACGCGAAGCAGGTTGCCGACGTGTTCACCCAGTGGAACTCCGGCGACCTGGAAAGCTACCTCGTCGAGATCACCGCCGAGGTCCTCGCGCAGGTCGACGCGAAAACCGGCCGGCCGCTCGTCGATGTCATCGTCGACGCCGCCGAGCAGAAGGGCACCGGCCGCTGGACGGTGAAGTCCGCCCTCGATCTCGGGGTTCCGGTGACGGGCATCGCCGAAGCCGTCTTCGCGCGGGCGCTGTCTGGTTCACGCGCGCAGCGCAAAGCCGCGACCGGCTTGGCTTCGGGCCGGTTGGCGGACCGGCCCACCGATGTCGAGCAGTTCACCGAAGACATCCGGCAGGCGCTGTACGCGTCGAAGGTCGTTGCGTATGCCCAGGGCTTCGATCAGATCGCCGCAGGAAGCGCTGAATACAACTGGCACCTGCACCCCGGTGACCTTGCGACGATCTGGCGTGGCGGCTGCATCATCCGGGCCCGGTTCCTGAACCGGATCAAGGAAGCCTACGACGAGAACCCGGAACTGCCGAGCTTGATCCTCGCGCCCTACTTCCGCGAGGCGATCGAGACGGCGATCGACAGCTGGCGGCGCGTGGTGTCCACCGCGACCCTGCTGGGCATCCCGGTACCGGCGTTCGCGTCGTCGCTGTCCTACTATGACGCCCTGCGTGCCGACCGTCTCCCCGCTGCGCTCACCCAGGCGCAGCGCGACTTCTTCGGCGCCCACACTTACGAGCGTATCGACGCCGAGGGCAAGTTCCATACGCTCTGGAGCGGCGACCGCAGCGAAGTATCTGCCGATTGAGAAATCGCGCGTTCCCTGGGCTTTCGCGCTCGGGGAACGCGCACCGACTCTCCGCCGGCCTGCCTATCGCACACGCGGCAGCGATGTTGCCCGGCGCCTGGCCGATAGCACGGACCGCGCTCGCCGAAGGCGTCCCACCCATGTATCACGTTGTCAGCGTGACGATTTCGAGGTCGGGCCCGTGCAGACGACGAAAGGCCCCGCTTCTATCGTGGACCGATGGCATCGGTCAAACAGATCCAGGTCACCTTCGACTGCGCAGAACCTGAGCGCGTCGCTCGTTTCTGGTGCGAGGTATTGGGGTACGAGCATCAGGGTTCAGCATGCATTGATCCCTCAGGCGCGGGCCCGCGCCTGTACTTCCAGCGCGTTCCCGAAGGCAAAGTTGTCAAGAATCGGTTGCATCTCGACGTCCAGGTCGGCACCGGACTCGTGGGTGAAGAGCGCGTGGCCGCACTCGAGGCCGAATGCGCACGACTGGTCGCGCTCGGCGCGGTACGTGTGCGACTATTGCGTGCCGATGGCTACAACGAATCGTGCCTCGTGATGGAGGATATCGAGGGCAACGAGTTCTGTCTCGACTGAGTGGCCGCGAACGGGCACCTTCGCGAGTCGACTGGTGCAGTTGGCCGTCTTGAAGATCTCCGTCCCGCGCGGTGCGCCAACCTGATCCGTCGGAGCAGATCGTCCGTGGGAGGGTTCGTGTCGAATGCCAGCTGGACGAGTTCCGTTCTGCCACAGACGATTCTGCTACGCTTCGGGTCATCGGGACGCTGACGACCGCGGAGGGGAAACACATGGAACAGAACGCAGAGTGGGACACCCTGGTCGAACTCATCTCCCAGAACAGTTACGGCGTGCACATCGAGTCCGACAGCATCAGCCTCAGGGTTGAGGACGCCGAAGAGGACTGGGCCGCACCCGATGTCGTGATCCGACGGGCAAACGATGAATGGATCCAGTTCCAGAGGCCGTTTGCCAAGGCCGACAAGGTCGATCTCCTGGCCATCCTCACCAAGGTCGGCAGCACGGGCATTATCGGCGGGCTCGTCGTGGTGGGCGAGGACATCATGATCCGACACGCGCTCCTGCTCACCGAGGCCCTCGAGCCAGACGAGTACGACAGCTTCAAGTATGAAGCCCCATTGAGCGGCATCATCGACGCGGCCAGACGGCTGGGGCGGCACCTCGCCGGACACGACGACGACTTCTGACCGGCACTGCGCTGCCGCGACCAGCCTGGCGCCCGACTCCTGGGCATCACGGTCGTTGTTCGTGTGTCAGCCCCTACGGCAGCGGCAATGTGGCTCGCCTGTAGCGGCTGCTTGACCATGTCCTGGAACAGCGGAGCGATCGAGGGCCACGTCAACCGCATCATTCTGTGGAATCCGAAAAGTCAAGTGCCGGTGTAATTCGGCAGCGGTCGTCGGCAGGTCTCTGCATTGTCGGCCACTGGCAGGATGAGCACATGCTCATCGTGATCGGCGGACTTCCGGGCACTGGTAAGACCACGCTGGCGCGATTGCTGGCGCCACGGACCGGCGGCGTGCATCTGCGGGTCGACACCATCGAGCAGGCGATCGTACGGTCAGGTTTGGCTCAGCATCCCGTGGGACCTGCCGGTTATGTTGTTGGATATGCGCTGGCCGAGGAGCATCTTCGGCAGGGGCTCGTCGTGATCGCCGAGTCGGTGAACCCGCTGTCGATCACTCGCGACAGCTGGCTGGGCGCCGCCCGCAATGCTGGGGTCGCCGCGGCCGAAATCGAGGTGATCTGCTCAGATCCGGCCGAACATCGGCGCCGTATCGTCTCGCGCTCGGTCGACATCCCCGGCCTGCCACTACCGGGGTGGCAGCAGGTTCTCGACCGCGACTATCAGCCGTGGGACCGGAACCACATCATCGTCGACACGGCCGGTGAAAGCCCCGGTCGCTCGCTGCGCCGTCTGCTGGGGAAACTCGATCAGTGCGGGCTGGTCAGCGATTCGGGGATCGACGACGCCGGCTGAGGTCAGGCCCGAGGCCGACTATGGCTGCGCGTTGAATTGGCGCGTTCGCCATCGGTGACCGCTACTATCGGCAATAGCGTTGTGTCCGTGGCGGTTTCGTGCGGTGTAGGTCCGGATGGGGTGTAGGAACGCACATCGTCGTTGACCAGGACATCCCGGGAGCGCACGGCGTATGTGAGCTCTCCGGTTCTGTCCGATCTTCGATTGGTCACATTCGTCCGACGGAGTAATCGATCGAGCGGATAGGTTCGGCGTGTTCTCTGGTCAGGCGGTTCAGCCAGGTATGGGTGTAGTAGGCGCTGAAGTCTTCGACGAAGTACTCTTCGGAGCCGATCACCGGTATCGGCCCGATGTCGACCAGCACCCATCGGTCCTCGGCTGCGTTCCAAACGAAGTTTCCGGGATGAAGATCGAGCGGTAAGCGGTGTTCGGGTAGGTCGCGCAGAAGGGCCGAGTGCAAGTATTCCAGGTCGGTCCGCTGTCGCGGATTCGGCAGAAACCCGGACCTGAGGATGGATTCTCCGTCGCTTCCTGGAACGTAGTCGTGGTGCAGGGTTTTCGTCGTCGGTTCGAAGTCAGCGTTGGCGGGAATCCGGTCGTGGAGACGGGTCTGGGCGAGGGCCTGGTAGTTGGCGAACTCGAGCGGAAGCAGCACCTCGCGGGCTGCATAGTTCCGGGGGTGTTTACCGACCCTCGAGCCGGTTCGGATCACGTCCGCTGCCGAACCGGAGGTGAGCAGCGTCGCATCGGTAGCCGCTGCATCCGCCTCGGCGAGGCGGTAGAGGCCCATGACAGTGAGTTCAGCAAGGCGCCGTCCCACAGCCTGCGGCTCGACGGCCGGGATGATCCATCGGTTGAAGGCGTAGGTCAGTACCGGAGCGAGGCCTTGTTTGTGCAGGTCGAGGGCAAGGCCCAGCTGCTGCTCGGCTGACACCGGTACCTGCTGTACCGCGGCGCCGATGTCGGTCAAAAGCGACCGCGCCCTGAATTTCGACGGCGGACCCGCAGCACGATTGGACAGCAGTCGGGCGGTGGACTCGACGAGTTCGGCGGTGAGCGGGTTTGTGCTGAGATTCTGGATCGCTGTGTGCCACTGTGTGCTGCGGTCGAGGTCGGAGTGGTCGACGCTGCGGCCGTAGTTTTTGATGATGGCGGCGAGGATGCGGGTGCGGTCGGCTTCGGCGAAGTCGGCGTAGTGGCGCAGGTGGCCTTGGAGGACTTCGTCGGGGAGCGTGGTCATCTGCGGTCCAATGCGCCGGGGTTTTCACGCAGGTATGCCTCGGTGTGGTTCCGGATGTGTTTCGCGTCGTCCGCGGTCCGGATGTCGGTGGTGGCGAAGAGCGCCGGGTTGTCGTAGAAGTAGGTGAGTTCGTTCCGGTCGAGGTCATGCGGGTTGAGTTCCCGGATCACGGCGTCGGTGTCTGTCCCCGCTGGTGGCTCGAAGAACCGGCCCTGGCGCGGGCGAGGGCCTGGGTACTGTGTCGTGTTGTCGCGCAGGCTGATCAGGGTTGTTGCGTTGACGATCAATGACCGGATCCCTTTGCCTGCGGCGAAGTGGACGGCCTCCGAGAGCCGGTTGATGATGGGTTCACCGACATCGTTGAGGGAGGTATTGCCCAGAATCGGTACTCCGGTATGTCTTTTGCAGGCGTGGAGCAGTTCTGCGAGGTCAGGGTTGGTGCTGGTGCTGACGGACTGCGCGCGGGCGCTGTGGTCGAGGTGCAGGACTCCGGGTACCGCGGCTTGCGCGCGGGCGGTGGCTCGGAAATTGAGCAGCATGTATGGCGAGTGCCGGTAGTCGCGAAAGTAGTCGGGGCCGTCATCATCGAGAATCAGCGGTGCCACCGGGCGCCACCACTGCCGTTGTTTGATGTGGTTGAGCCGGTTCTTGACGTCGAGCGATCGGGGGTCGGCCAGCAGGGAGCGGTTCCCCAGCGCTCGGGGGCCTATCTCGGCCGGGCCGTTGACCCAGGCGATGATCCCTTCTCTGGTCAGGAGTTCGGCGACGTCGTCCGCCGATACCGGGTTCATGTGCTCGATTAAGTCCGACACCAGTTCGAGTTCGGCGGCGATGTCGCCGGGACCTTGGCCGTAGTAGGCGGTGTCGAATTCAGTGGTGATCTCGCCGCTGTTCAGCTGGGGATAGAACGCAGCCAGGCCCGTGCCTAGGGCGATTCCGCTGTCGCTGGTGCACGGTGGGATTTGGAAGCCGGTGAACGCGAAATCCTGCAGCAGTTGCGAGTTCGTCGGGCAGTTGAGGGCAAACCCTCCGGCCAGCGCCATCCGGGAAGCGTCCAGGTCGGCGTCGTACTCGGTTTCAGCAAGGTACAGGTTGCGGCGGACGATGCGCAGCGACAGTCTCGCGATGATCTTCATAACGGCGCTGACATGGTGTTCGACTGGGGTCAGGGTTTCAGTGGCCGGCGGTTTGCCGCCGCGACCGGCCTGCAGGGTGCCGCGCACATGACTGTCTATGGTGTCGACGATGTCGGCTGCGGCACGCCGTGCCGACAGGTCGAGGAGCGGCTGCCGATCGAACGCGGTCAGGTCCAGTTCGGTGTGGTCGTCACAGGCTGAGGCGAGTGCCATCAGTGTTCCTTCGCGCAGCCCGTACTTCTTGCTGGCGTAGGACCACAGCCGGCCGGGCGATTCGCAGGGGAACATGCGCAGGCCGCGGTCGTCGATGACGCAGCCCGGGTAGTAGTGGCGGTTGTAGGCGTCGGGTTCGAAGAGGCAGTCGGGTCCGGCGTCCAGCGACATGGCCACGACCGGTTCGCTGAAGGGTGTCTGGTTCTGACAGAAGAGGGCGGTCATGAGGTGGGCCATGCCGTGGAATGCGTAGGCGCTGCCGAAGGTGCGCTGGTAGTCGGTGCTGGTTTCGATGCCGGGCGTCCCCCAGATTTCGACTACGTCGCGCAGGTCGGCGCCTTCTTCGGCGAGGAGATGCTGAAGGAGTCGGCGTGCCTGGGTCTGGTTGTAGAGGGCGCGACTGTGCTGCTTGATGCCGCTGATTCGCTCGAACTCCCAGTACCGGCGGAGTCTGAGGGTGCCGTTGTCGAGCTCCCACAATGCGGCGCCGTGATCGTGGCGCAGGCGGATGTCGAGGAGGTTCTTCAGGGGGCCGATGTCGAAGAAGGTGGAGAGGTAGAGTCCGTCGATCATGTCAGCGATCCCGGTCGGAAGATCATCGGCCGCGCCTCGTGCGGTCCCGTCGCGGGTGTGTGTTCTACGGGTTGGCGGTCGAATTCGTCGAGCAATTCGCCGAGCGTGCGGGCGAATTCGACCGCGGTCTGCTCGTCATAGAACGGCGACATGGGGTAGGACTTATGCACCCCGATCTTCGCGCCACCGACCAGCTTGTGATAGCCGGAGGAGTAGTCACACGCGATCGGACAACGACCCAGCGCTTGTTGTTCGAACAGATACCGATAAAA